>NZ_KV838072.1:16240-38678 GCF_001838645.1 Neisseria sp. HMSC70E02
CCTGCGCGAGGACAGGCTACGGCGGGAATCCATTTTTGAAATTCAGAAACCTTTTTCAAATCAAGGTTTCTCAAGTTTTACAATGGATTCCCGCCGTAGCCTGTCCTCGCGCAGGCGGGGGCGGGAATGACGGAAGAACGTATCGAAACTGGGAAGATAAGCGATATATGTGATACGGCAAACAAGGTTACAGTTGCGCAAAGGTCGTCTGAAAACCCGTCACATGGTTTTCAGACGACCTCAAAATCGGATACCTGCTTATTCGCTTTCAACCTTCTCTATCTTGCGGCAGGCAATTAAAGATTCGCCGTCGGTGATGCTCATGGAAGTTTGGTTGATATCGAGAATTTGGTAATCGGTGGATTTAAAACTTTTCTTGGCGGCCATTTGTTCACTGAATTTCATATAAGAACGGTCCGCTTCGCGGCCTTTGGCGGTTTTTAAGTCTTTGACGTCAAACAAACGTTCCGAGCCTGCGCTTTCAAAAGTCATGACGATATGCCTGTCGTCTTTAATGCGCCAGAAGCCGTTATACCATTCCCGATAACGTAAGGGAACTGCGTCGTTCAGGTTTTCTTCTTTCCACTCAATCTCGATATACCCTGCCCATAAATGCGCCGGCAGTTTGTCCTTTTGCTGAAACTCAATAAATTTAGGCGCAAACGAATGGATATCGCGTTGCGCTTTCAATTCGCAGTCCCATGCCCCGAAAAGCTGCTCTTCCTGCTTTTGCAGGGAAACTTCGGATTTCGCGGCAGGCGGCGTATGCGTTCCGCAGGCAGTCAGAAGCAATAAAGACAAGAATAAGGGTTTTATTGGTTTCATTTCCATTCCTTTGTTTTGTATATAAGTCAACCTACCATCGCTCCTGATTCAAACCACCCGACAGGTCGTCTGAAACACCTTCACCTGATTTTCAGACGACCTCAATCCATATCGCTTTCGGGCAGCTCCGCCGAACCCATGCGGCGCAGGATGATGTTGGTTTTGTTGCGCAGGCGTTTGCTTTTCGGGTTGTCGGCGTAAAACAGCGGCGCGGGCACGCGGGCGGCGAGTTTGGCGGCCTGCTGTTTGGTCAGGTTGGCGGCGGGTCTTTTATAAAAATACTGGGACGCGGCTTCTGCACCGAATACGCCGTAGTGCCATTCGATGGCGTTCAGATACAGCTCGAAAATGCGGTCTTTGTCGGTAACGGCTTCCATCATCGCGGTAATCGCGGCTTCTTCGCCTTTGCGGATATAGCTGCGGCTTTCGTTCAGAAACAGGTTTTTGGCAAGCTGTTGGCTGATGGTCGAGCCGCCTGCTTTGACTTCGCCGCTTTGTTTGTTGCGTTTGATGGCGTATTGGATGCCGCCCCAGTCGAAGCCGCCGTGTTCGGCGAATTTGGCGTCTTCGGAGGCAATCAGGGCTTTTTTCAGGTTGACCGAAATGCGGTCGTAAGGCACCCAGCGGTAATCGAGCGCAACATCTTTGCCTTCGCTTTGAAACTGCCGCATCCGCATCGCCATGAAGGCGGTTTTGTTCGGCGCGACGGCGCGGTAAGTGATGATGTTGCCGTACACATAAGCGTTGAAAAAGATAAATGCGCCCAAAGGCAGGGCAATCAGCCATTTGATAATGCGGAACATTTTATAACTCTCTCATATATTGGACGACGGGCAGGACATCGGGCGCAAAGCCGCGCCAAAGCCGGTAGGAGGCTGCCGCCTGTCCGACCAGCATGCCCAATCCGTCGGCGGTTTGTTTGGCGCCTGATTGGCGGGCGAACGCTAAAAACGGCTCTGCCGCTTCGCCGTAAACCATATCGTAAGCCAAAGTGCAATGTTCAAAGACTTTGGGCGATACGGCGGGAAGCTGTCCGCTTAAGCCGCCGGATGTGCCGTTGATGATGATGTCGAAGCCGCCTTCCAGTTCATCCAAAGGTATGGCTTCAATACCGAAATGCGCCGCCATTTCCGCCGCTTTGGCGTGGGTTCGGTTGGCGATGACGATGCGCGCAGGGCGGTATTCTTTCAATACGGGAATGACGCCGCGCACCGCGCCGCCCGCGCCGAGCAGCAAGACGGTTTTGCCCGACATTTCCACACCCAGCCTCTTTGAAATATCGTCCGTCAACCCAATTCCATCAGTATTGTCGCCGCGTATTTTACCGTTTTCCAGCAAAATCAGCGTATTGACCGCACCCGCTGCCAAAGCGCGTTCGGAATGTTCGTCCGACAAGGCAAACGCTTCCTGCTTGAACGGTACGGTAACATTCGCCCCGCGTCCGCCGTCGGCAAAAAACGCTTCAACCGCCTGCGCGAAACCGCCGATGTCGGCGCAAATGCGCTCATATTCGATTTCAACGCCTTCCTGCAAGGCAAACTGCCGATGAATTTGCGGCGATTTGCTGTGCGCGACGGGGTTGCCGAAAACGGCATAACGGGGGAGAGCAGTCATGGTCGTGTTCCAAAAGACGGGACGGCTATTTTATAACGGCTGCGTACAGATGGAAACGATGCCGTCTGAAACGGTTGTCAGGTAGCATGACGGAATATTTATTTCTTGAAAAAAGTTATTTTTTTTTATAATTTAACTTTATTTTGTTGACAAGAACGAAAGGGACGGACATGAAAAAGATGTTGTGCTTGGCAGTATTTGCATTAGGGTTAGCAACGCCGGCGGTGGCGGAGGATTGGGTGTTGGTAAGTATTAACAGTAATTGGGATTATATTATCTTTGGTGATGCAGACAGCCGTACGAACAATAGAGCATGGTTTGAAACAAGGTTCGCCGAGCCGCAAAAGATTGTCGATGGAAAATTTTTTAATACAACTAAAACGTTGAGAGAAATGGATTGCAGTGGTAAACGTTTTAGGATGTTGACAGTAACGGCGTATTCCAAATCGGGAAACTTTATCGGCTCTGAGACACCATCCTATGCCGAATGGAGTTATGTTATTCCCGGTACGAGTGGAGAGCTTATGTACAAATTTATCTGCAACCACGATCCTCGTTGACCGTTTCCAAACCAAACAACAGATGCCGTCTGAACTGCTTTCAGACGGCATCTGTTTTATCGGCATTCGGACAAAAGGGCGGGCATTCAGCCTGGGGATAGACAAACCGAAGCATATTGTTGACAATCTTGCCGTCTGAAACTATATTTCAGTGCGTAAAAACGGGCGCCCTGATGTATTTCAGACGGCCTTACCGTGATAGAATAACAAATTAAACCCAATCCCTCAGGAGCTGAAGATGTCTATCAAAGACGCAGTAAAACTGATTGAAGAAAGCGAAGCCCGCTTCGTAGATTTGCGCTTCACCGATACCAAAGGCAAGCAGCACCACTTCACCGTCCCTGCCCGCATCGTCCTCGACGACCCCGAAGAGTGGTTTGAAAACGGTCAGGCGTTTGACGGCTCGTCCATCGGCGGCTGGAAAGGCATTCAGGCATCCGACATGCAGTTGCGCCCCGACCCCGCAACTGCCTTCATTGACCCCTTCTACGACGACACCACCGTCGTCCTCACCTGCGACGTCATCGACCCCGCCGACGGTCAAGGTTACGACCGCGACCCGCGCTCCATCGCCCGCCGCGCCGAAGCCTACCTCAAATCCTCCGGCATCGGCGACACGGCATACTTCGGCCCCGAACCCGAATTCTTCGTCTTCGACGGCGTAGAGTTTGAAACCGATATGCACAAAACCCGTTACGAAATCACGTCCGAAAGCGGCGCATGGGCAAGCGGCCTGCATATGGACGGTCAAAACACCGGCCACCGCCCTGCCGTCAAAGGCGGCTACGCCCCCGTCGCCCCGATTGACGCCGGACAAGACCTGCGCTCCGCCATGGTGAACATCTTGGAAGAACTCGGCATCGAAGTCGAAGTCCACCACGCCGAAGTCGGCACCGGCAGCCAAATGGAAATCGGCACGCGCTTCGCCACCCTGGTCAAACGCGCCGACCAAACCCAAGACATGAAATACGTCATCCAAAACGTCGCCCACAACTTCGGCAAAACCGCCACCTTCATGCCCAAACCCATCATGGGCGACAACGGCAGCGGTATGCACGTCCACCAATCCATCTGGAAAGACGGTCAAAACCTGTTCGCAGGCGACGGCTATGCCGGCTTGAGCGACACCGCGCTCTACTACATCGGCGGCATCATCAAACACGCCAAAGCCCTGAACGCGATTACCAATCCGTCCACCAATTCCTACAAACGCCTCGTACCGCACTTCGAAGCACCGACCAAACTCGCCTACTCTGCCAAAAACCGTTCCGCGTCCATCCGCATCCCGTCCGTGAACAGCAGCAAGGCACGCCGCATCGAAGCGCGTTTCCCCGACCCGACGGCCAACCCATACTTGGCGTTCGCCGCCCTGCTGATGGCGGGTTTGGACGGCATTCAAAACAAAATCCACCCGGGCGACCCTGCCGATAAAAACCTATATGACCTGCCGCCGGAAGAAGACGCACTCGTCCCAACCGTCTGCGCCTCTTTGGAAGAAGCCCTCGCCGCCCTCAAAGCCGACCACGAATTCCTGCTGCGCGGCGGCGTGTTCAGTAAAGACTGGATCGACAGCTACATCGCCTTCAAAGAAGAAGACGTACGCCGCATCCGCATGGCGCCGCACCCGTTGGAATTTGAAATGTATTACAGCCTGTAATCCGCATTTCCTGTCGGACTAAATGAAAGGTCGTCTGAAAACCTTGAAACAAGGTTTTCAGACGACCTTTTTTATCGCTCAAAGCAAACCGTCAGAACGTTTTGCTGAATTCGACAAACATTCTGGTTTTGCCGTATTCGTAGTATTTGTCGTTGCTCCATGTTTTGTGGTGGGCGACGGTCAGGCGCGGGGTGATGCCTTTGAAGTGGAAAGCGCGGTGCCACACGGCGAGCGAAATATCCGCTTCTTTATCGCGGCGGTTTTCCTGACCGCTCAAAAGGCTGGGCGTTTGATAACGGCGTTGCGCCGCACTCAGCCGCAACATGGTGGACAGTCCTTTGCCCCATTCCTGCCCCCATGCGGTACGGAGGCTGTAACGGTCGAAGCTGTCCGATTTGTCTTCTTTATTGCGTTCCTGATAGATGTCGAAACCGCCGACCCAGTATTGGCGGGCGTTTCGGTAATAGACGACGGAATTGCTCAACAGGCGGTTGTTGCTGTCGGAACGGGCGCGTCGGGTATTTTTCAGACGACCCATTTCAACGGCGCTCAAGGTTTGCAGCTTAGGCTGCCACCAGCGGTTGATGTGCAGGCGCGCACCGCTGGAGTAGGTATACGGGTCGTTGCCGTAGAAGCGGCGTTCGTGGAACGGGGTCAAGCCGATGTCGTTGCGCTGGTCGGCGTAGCCTGCGCCTACCGAAAAGCGGGTGGTTACGTCGTTATACTTGGTTTGTTCGGGATAAATTTTGCCGTAATTGTCCGCGCCTGCCGTAACGTACCAGCCTTTGGGCAGCGACCATTTTTTCTCTGCACCGAGTTGGTAGTTGATGGCGGTGGCGTCGATAGGCTCGGGGAAGGTCCAGTTGCCGTATGTGCGGCGGCTGGGGGCTTGGTTGATATTTTGTTCGCGGGTTACGCTCAAGCCGGCGTTGAATTTCCACGAATCGCGCTCGCGCAATGCTTTGCGGTAAGACTCGATGCCTTTGACGAACGGCTCGGGCAGGTTGGCTTCTGTTTTGAGCTTGTCGAACTGGTCGGCGGCGGCTTCGTTTTGCTTGTCTTCAAACAAAGCGGTGGCAAGCTGCCAGCGGACGACGGGGGCATCGGGGGTTTCGGCGATAAATTGACGGTAATACCCGATGGCTTCTTTCATTTTTCCGTCGTTTTGGGCAACCAATCCGCGTGCGTAGAGCGCCATGTTTTTATCGTGTCCCTGCCATTGTTCGTAAATCGGCAGGACAACCTTGATGCCTGCAATGTTGCGCGACACAACGGCGGAATACATGGCGCGGGAAAGCAATTGCGGATTGTCGAGCAGGGTTTTGGCATCGACGTTGACGACTTTTTCAGACGACGTTTCGGCGGCAGGCTTGGCCGCTGCTTCTTCGACGGGAGCAGGTTCTGCCGTTTTGACCTGCAACTCGGGGGCAGGCTGGTTTTGAGGCTCGGACGGCACGTCGGCGGCTTTCGCTGCGGACACGGCGAGCAGGGAGAGGAGTAAGAATGTTTTCATGTTTTCGTAAGACGTTTGGGTTGCAATGGTGCATGAATCTGCGTTTTTTATTTGAGGCGAAACCATATCGGGCATTTTGGTGCTTTCGGGCATGGTTTTGCTTTATATTGTTTTGAGCGCGGATTTTACCGTGTTTTACGGTAAAACAAAATATTGCGTAGGGCAAATAAAACGATATGGTGCCGTGCTTCGGCGTTAACGAAACAGAGATACGCTTTACTATGGTGGCTTCACCTGATTTTACTTTTTCGTCCTGCGCCTTCTCTACGACCACTACATTTTTTCGTTAGATTATCTATACTATTCTAATTTTGAATTTGTAACAAAACCATGTTATCAAAAATCAGATGCCCCATCATACATATTTCGAAAACAATACCACAAATAACGGTCGTAAAATATTTTTATAAGTCAAATAAGTGATGATTCAATATATAGCAAAAAGGCCGATAAACGGCCTCATTTTTTCTATCCCTACTTTTTCTCATAGGTTACCGTAATCGTAGGGGGAATACGGAACACAGCTGCTTGACAATTAAAAGTCATAAGCATTATTAAAAATAATATACTAATATTTTTTATTTTTTTCATTGTATCCTTTTAAAATTGAATATGATAATCATATCATATAATTCAAAAATATGTAAATAAATTTATATATGCGTTAATTTTCATATTTATTTTGATATTTTTGTTGCTTTTTTGATACAATTGGTAAATTTATGATCCAGTATTGTTCTGTTTTGGCGCGAATCCCCCTACCCTGCTGCTTGAATGCCGTCTGTCCAATCCTATGCAAAGGTCGTCTGAAAAGAGGTTTCAGACGACCTGTGTTTTCTTCCGAACGGTTTTCACGGATAAAGCAAATGTTGTAAAAACCATAAACAAATGATTAAAGCCACCATGCAAAAAGGTCGTCTGAAACCTCTTTTCAGACGACCTTTCCGGTATTTATCGATTTAGCGTTTGTCCAAGTCTAAATCAGCTTTGTATTCGATGCGGCCGTGTCCTTTGTTTTCGATGGACACGTCCAATTCTTGTCTGCCACGTTTGAATTTCAAATCGGCATCGTCGTGTTTGATTTCAGATTCGACCACATGAAAACCTTTGCTGCGCGCGTGGGCGATGACTTTTTTCGCCAAAGACGGAATCGGGTTGCCGCGTGCGGGCAGCTCGGCTTCGTATTCGAATTCGCCGTTGCCCTGACGGTCGGCTTTAACCGTATGCGCGCCTGCGGGAAGGTAAATTTCGGCAGGAAGCGGGGCGGCGAAGGCGGTGGCGGAGAAAAGCGCCAAAATGCCGGTTGCCAATAAAGATTTTGTTTTAGCCATACTGTATCCTTTCGGGGAAGGCATATAAAAACGCCGCCATGTTATCGGCAAGGCAACACCCTATCAAGCAAATAAACCTTGTTTTACGTATGACAGTGTTTTTGCGCGCAGCGTTTACGCGGTTTTGCGATAACCCTGCAAAACTCTGCGCCTTGCCCTGTAATAAAAGGTTTTCAGACGACCTTTTGAAACACGGCTTTTGCGCTTTCGGGTAAAATAGCCGCTTTGTTTTTATTCAGGCAGCCTCAACCAAATGTCTTCCTCCCTTTCCAAAAAAACCGCCTACCTGCTGATCGCGCTGACCGGCATCGCGCTTGACCAACTGACTAAATGGGAAATCCTCGCCCACTTCCACAAAGGCGAGCGCCTCAATATTATCCCCTCTTTCTTCGACCTGACCCTTGCCTACAACCCCGGCGCGGCGTTCAGTTTCCTTGCCGACCAAGGCGGCTGGCAGAAATTCTTTTTCTTAGGGCTGGCACTCGTCATCAGCGCCTATCTCGCCCGCGCCATCCTGCGCGACGAGTTCCGCCTTTCGGGCAAAATCGGCGCGGCCATGATTATCGGCGGCGCGCTCGGCAATGCCATCGACCGCTTGATTCATGGTCATGTCGTTGATTTCCTACTATTTTACTGGAAGGATTGGAGTTATCCCGCGTTTAACGTTGCCGACAGCTTTATCTGCGTCGGTGCCGTTTTATTGGTTTTGGACGGACTGTTCCACAAAAAACAACCCAAACCGACCGACGAACCAACAACCGACAACCCATAAGGTCGTCTGAAATCCGGACCATACACATGACCCAAAAAACCATCATCCTTGCCAACCCGCGCGGCTTCTGCGCCGGCGTTGACCGCGCCATCAGCATCGTCGAGCGCGCGCTGGAAGAATTCGGCGCACCGGTTTACGTCCGCCACGAAGTCGTCCACAACAAATTCGTCGTGGACAACCTGCGCGAAAAAGGCGCGGTATTCATCGAAGACCTCGCCGACGTACCCAAAGGCGCCATCCTGATTTACTCGGCACACGGCGTCTCCAAAGCCGTGCAGCAGGAAGCCGCCGAACGCGGGTTCCGCGTATTCGATGCCACCTGCCCGCTCGTGACCAAAGTCCACAAAGAAGTCGCCCGCCTCGACGCGCAAGATTGCGAAATCATCATGATCGGACATAAAGGCCACGTCGAAGTCGAAGGCACCATGGGACAGCTTCCGCCCGGCAGGATGCTGTTGGTCGAAACCGTTGAAGACGTCGCCGGACTGCAAGTCAAAAACCCCGACAAACTCGCCTACGTCAGCCAAACCACCCTGTCCGTCGATGAAACCAAAGACATCATCGCCGCGCTGAACGCCCGTTTCCCCAACATCCGCAACCCGCACAAAGAAGACATCTGCTACGCCACGACCAACCGCCAGACCGCTGTCAAAGAATTGGCGGAAGAATGCGACATCGTCATCGTCGTCGGCTCGCCCAACTCTTCCAACAGCAACCGCCTGCGCGAAGTCGCCGCCCAACGCGGTGTCGATGCCTATATGGTCGACAACGCCGGCTACCTGCAACGCGAATGGTTCGAAGGCAAACACAAAGTCGGCGTAACCGCCGGCGCATCCGCCCCCGAAGTTTTGGTCAGGGAAGTCCTGCAAACCATACAGCAATGGGGGCACGAAACCATACGCGAAGGCGAAGGCGCGGAAGAAAGCATCGTCTTCGTCCTCCCCAAAGAGCTGCGGCGCGAAGGCGAAAACAAACAGATACTCAACAAAGGTTAAACTGTTTATCCCAGCCTTTTGATCCAAACGGCAAAACAAAAAGGTCGTCTGAAATCCGTTTTCAGACGACCTTCTTTATTTTCCCAGCCGAATCAAGGCATCAGCATCCCACCGTTGACGTGCAGCGTTTGACCGGTGATGTATTTCGCTTGGTCGGAAGCGAGGAACAAGACCGCATCGGCAATGTCCTGCGCTTCGCCGAATTTACCCAGCGAAGTTTGCGCTTCGAAGGTTTTGCGGGTTTCTTCAGGCAGGGCGCGGGTCATATCGGTGTCGATAAAGCCTGGGGCGACGCAGTTGACGGTAATGCCGCGGCTGCCGACTTCGCGCGCCATAGATTTGGAGAAACCGATCAAGCCTGCTTTTGCCGCGGCATAGTTGGTTTGACCGGCATTGCCCATCACACCGACGACGGATGTGATGTTGATGATGCGGCCGGCGCGCTGCTTCATCATGCCGCGCAAGACGGCTTTAGAAGCGCGGAACACGGATTTGAGGTTGACCTGCATGATGTCGTCCCACTCTTCTTCTTTCATACGCATCAAGAGGTTGTCGCGGGTGATACCGGCATTATTGACCAGAATATCCAGCTTGCCGAACTCTTTTTCGATGTCGGCAATCAGATTTTCGATGGTTTCGGGTTCGGCAGAATTCAATGCACGGCCTTCGCCGCCCCATTGCGCCAGACGCTCGCTAATCGCTGCCGCGCCGCTTTCGCTGGTCGCCGTGCCGATGACTTTGGCACCTGCCGCCGCCAGTGTGTCGGCAATCGCCGCGCCAATACCGCGCGATGCGCCTGTTACCAATGCGACTTTGCCGCTTAAATCTTGTGTGCTCATGTTTACTTCCTTGTTTTGGGAATGGAGTCTGTTAATTTCAGACGACCTTATAGCATAAATAGTGTGATGAATCTAATTTTTGAGGTCGTCTGAAAACATCAAAGGCTTTCAGACGACCTCAAAGAGGCTTACTCGGGTAACGTGATTTCTTGATACGGAGGCAGATCCAATATGTATCTCAACCAGTTGTCGAAGCTGTATTTTTGGTAGATTTCGGGCGGCAGCTCGCGATAAGGTTTGTCGAGAAACGTTTCCATACCGTCAAAGGTTTTACCGTCCCAAATATAGATATTGTCGGGATGATAAAAATCGTATTTGGCAACTTCGGCATTGGTGGTAATGAGCTTTTTCCGATAGCCGACCGACTCGATTGTCCGAAACGATAAACCCGTATGCACCGCTGCTTTAAAATCCAGCAAGACGCGGCTTTGCATTTCGCGTTTGATGTTGTCCTCGAACGTGAGCGGCTCTGCCGTCGCTTTGATACTGTCGGGATAAACATCGGAATGTTCGTTCAAACTGCCGTCGTTGACATGGAATATCGTGAAATCGATTTTCCAGCCTTTCTTTTCGGCATATTCGGAAAAAGTCGAAATGGCTTTATCCCTGCCGAGATCGGGAACATGCGATCCCAGGAAATAAAAATCGTAGCGGTTGCCGGTATCGGTTGGTTGGTCTACTTCAAAATAAAAATTGGCAGCGGGAATGACTTTATCGCGATATTTCCGGTTGTCTTCAGGGTCGAAGGCATACACTTTGTCGAAAATATCGATGCTCTCCCATATTTTGGGAAATCTGTCCAACCCGTCCCATTGGTAGGCCACCATCAGCTTTTCGGTTTTTCGCTTGACCTGTTCCAGCAGATACTTCGGATAGATTTGTCCGTTTAAAAACAATGCGTAATCGAAATACTCGTATGTTTTTATTTTCTCCATCATTTCTTGATAAATTTTCGTGAAATGCCGAAGCCGGGCTTTTTTCCTCAAAATTTCTTTTTTCTTCTTCTGTTTCAGGACTTTTTTGCACCAGAATGCCCCCAGCCTCATTTTTAAAGACGAATACTTGAAAGGGGGCGCGATATGGTTGTAGCTGATATCGACAACTTGAAATCCTTGTTTTTCTAAATTTTGGATAAGCAATTTATAAATGTCGTTAACTTGGTACATGCCTAATAAGATAATAGGTTTCCGAGACATGGTGTGTGTCCTCCTATTGATTTTAAAATCATCAACTTATTATTGTTATACAGATGAATAAATATCTTGTTGCCCTGTTCAAACTGACCTTTGAAAACAGGATAGGTTTCAGATTCGGGAAACGGCAAGCGGGAGAAGGTACGGCAAACCGTACATTCTCGATGTGAAAGATGTCTTTTAACGGACAAACCGCCTGTGTTTGAACAGTCGGCGTCCGCGCGGCATCATTTATTGTGAATAGACTTTGAAAGTGCCGAAGCACTCAGTGAATATTTTCCCTTTTATTTGTACTGCCTATCCCGCAAATTTGCTTCTCCGCTATATCTGCTTAATGGCATCCCTGTCGATATGCGGCAGCCCGATCGGTATGTTCGGCTCGATATCGAATGCGCAGTTTATCCAGTTGCTGAAGCTGTATTTGCGTTTCAATTCCGGCGCGATGGGGACGAACGGTCGGGTCAGGAAGTCTTTGAGTTCGTCGAGATTGCTGCCGTCCCAGTAGAACATATTGTCGGGATGGTAAAAATCGTAATGCACGATGGTCGGATTGGTGGTAATCAGTTTTTTATCCAAACCAATGGCCTCAAAAATCCGCAAAGACAAGCCGTAATGCTTGCGGTTGAGGAAGTCAACCAATACGGAAGATTTGGCGGCTTCTTCTAAATTCTGGCGGTAAGACAACGCGTTGGCAAACGAGAAGAACTGTACTTCGGGGATGCCCAGTGCGGCTTGCTCTTCGGCGATTTTCTTGCTCGCCAGTCGGAAGTCGATATCCAAACCGATGGCGCGTGCGGCATCGCAGAAGGCGCGGATGTCGCTGTTGCGGTCTTCTGCGTACGATCCGATAAAGAGGATTTTGTTTTCGGTTTTTTCAGACGGCGTGAAGCTGTCGAAATAGAAACTTGTGGTCGGATGCAATACATGGTCGTATTCGGGCAGCTTGTTTTGATCAAACGGATCGAAGAAATAAAATTTATCGAAAAATTCGATATTTTCAAAATCTTCTTTCAAGAAAGTCAGCGCTTCCCAGTTGTAATAGACCATCAGTTTGGCGTGGTTGCGCAGCTTGGAAATAAACTCTTTCGGATACGCGCCCAGCCAAATCATGAAACAATAATCCGCCTGCTCGGGATATTTTTCCAACAACGCTTCCAGCCGCTCTTCCACCAAACGGAACATCACCCGTTTCTTGAAATCCATTCGTCCGAGGACGTTGCGGTACCAGATTTTCTGCATACGCTGGAAGATGCTTTTGTATTTGAATTCTTTTTCTTCGTAAGTCAGGGACAGTACGTTGAAGCCGCATTTTTCCAGATTCTCAATAATGAGCTCGTGGATTTTAAACAGCTCCGGCATAGCCAGGATAACGGTTTTCTTTTTCATAATCGTCGTACGGTAAAGAGGAAGGGTCGTCTGAAAATATAGTGGATTAACTTTAAACCACTATACAATCAGGCAATGATGAAATTCTTAAAACGGCTGCGGCACAGGTTCGCCTTCATTAATTGCCGATACCGAGCATACGGTTGAGCCATTGGGTAAACGAATATTTTTCTTTGATATCCGGACTGACCGGCTGATACGGGCGCGCCAAGAAATCAGGCAATTCGTCCAAGCTGCCGCCATCCCATAAAAACACATTGTCGGGATGATAAAGGTCGGTATCCCGTATGCTTTGGTTAGTCGTAATCAGTTTTTTATCGAAACGCAGTGCATCAAAAATGCGGAACGACAAACCGTAATGGTCAAACTGGGCAAAATCGACCACTGCCCCGCAGCTTTGTACCTTGCTTAAATTGTTTTCAAAACTAAGAATGCTGCTACGGTCGAGATATGTGATGCCTTTTGTGCCGAAGGCTTTTTCGGCGCGGTCGTCTTTGCAATAAATATGGAAATCCAAAGGCAGCCCAAGGCGTTCCGCTTCGCTGATGAAATGCTTGGTCTGCCCTTCCCTCCTCAATTCGTAGCCGCCGAGGAAGTAGAGACCGTCGTTTGACGGCAGTTCGGAGACAGGCAAATCGAAGTAGAAATTGGTCGTGGCTTTGAATCCGCATTCCGGATATTGCTTAATATCTTGCGGGTCGAAAACCCAGCATTGGTCAAAATAGTCCAAATATTCCAAGATATCGGGGAATCTCCCGATGCCGTCCCATTGGTAATTGACGCATATTTCACTGTGCGCACGAATGGCAGCAATGATTTCTTTAGGATAAATGTTGGCACGGATACACAAGGCGTAATCCGCTTTTTTGCCGTTTAACGAACCCAGCTTGCGCGCAATGTCATCCCGATAACGGCTATATTTCAAAACCTTTTTGTAGTCGCCGTCTTTGGCAACATATTTGTAATATAGGTTTTTCACCCTGCTCGCCATATTGGGATAAAAAGAATCCCTGTCGTCGTAACAAAGGTTGACGACGTCGAACCCCAAAAAACGCAGGTTTTTTTCGATGCACTTGTCGAGTTCGTACATATAGGGTACGGCAAGGATGATGGTTTTATTCATGATTCAGGTGCGGGGCGGTTAATCTTAGGTACTTCAACTCATTGGATATTGGCTTGGCGGCACAACGCTGTACGGATTTAAATTCATTCGCTGTCATTTTCAGACGACCCTTTGCTGCCATCGAAAGGGTCGTCTGAAAACATCAATCTGCTTGGTTCGACAGTATTTCTTGATATAGGCCTGCCAATTCGTCTTTTTGTTCCGCAAAAGTCCGAATATGGCTTTTCGGCAATTCAATGACTGCGCCATCGTCCATCGCTTGATAGCGTTCGCAAACTTCGGCAATGGCGCGGCTCAATTCTTCCACGCCGCTGTCAAACGGAATGACCGTGCCGTTTTCGCCGTCGATAATGTCTTCGGACACACCGCCAGCATCCGTGGCGATTACCCAAACATCACGCAACACTGCTTCCCTGACCGTCAAGCCGAAACTTTCTTTCCATTGGGTCGGGAACAGCAAAACATCGATTTCCGAGAAGAAATAGTCGATGGTGTCTTGGCTGTAAGCAGGTTCGATGCGGAAGCGTTCCACACCGTCGAAATCGCTGTCAAAGAATGAACGTGCGCCGACATTGAGCATATTGTCCACGACAACCAGTTCGGTATTGGGGAAACGGTGTTTCCTGAAGGCTTCTAAAATCAGATGAACGCCTTTGATTTTGGTTTTTCCGCCGACATAGCCGAAGCGGATAACGTCTTTTTTCCGTTTAGGTATTTGACCCAAGGGGCGGGTAACGCCGTTTTTGTTGACGAGGACGTTCCTGCCCAAGGTTTTTTCATGCAGCTCGGCAAAATATTTACTGGGCGCAAGCAACATATCGATTTTCGACAAAGCGCGGGCTATGGTTTTGCTCCGTTCGTCTTCGGTATTCCATTGCTCGCGGAAGACTTCATTTTCGTCAAGCATGAACTGGTTCGGACAAATCCACCATGCGTCATGCAGGGTAACAAGGGTTTTGACACCGGCTTCCCGACAAATATCGACCATACCGACACCCATGCTTTGAATGCAGTGGATATGGGCGATGTCAGGCTGTACGAGTTCGATGATGTCTTTGACGGCCTCATCAAAACGCGGGTTTTCGTGGGCGGCTGCATCTTCTGAAGGAACGGCAACGCCGAAAACGGTCACTTTGCCGTATTCGTAACGGATGGCGCTGTACGGCGGCAGCCAGCTCTTCATCGGCAAAGTCGTTACCGCATATATTTCGTAGGCTTCTTCATCGGCAAGCAGTTTGTTCAGTTGCTCGGCAACGATGGTCGCTCCGCCAAACGATTGCGGATGATAGTAAACGTTAAACGATAAGACTTTGGTTTTCCCTTTTACGGCAGATTCAAAACGGACGGCGGGCGCAAGCTGCGTGCTGCCGATGGCTTGCGGGCTGTATGTTTCCGTGACCGTACGGTATGCCGCCTGCGCCATACTGTCGCGCAACTCGGGATTTTGAATCAGGGTGTCGAACGCTTCATGCCATTGCTGTTCGTTGTCTGCCAGAAAGCCGTTTTCACCGTTGACAATCACATCGGCGAAAGCCGCCCTTGGCGAACATACGGACGCCACTTTGGTAATCGAGGCTTCAAGGTATTTGATGTTGCTCTTGGCATCGTTGAAAACGAAGTTTTCCAAAGGCGCGATGCTGATGTCGCATTCGGACAAATAAGTCAGGTATTCCGTATAGTTGCAAAACGGGATGCGCTCGATTTGGCTTTGTACTTCATCGAAATATTCGGGCAGCTCCAAATAGCCGATGATTCTGAACCTGACATTCGGATTTTCTTTCAATATGTTGGCAAGCGCGGGAGCGGCTTCCAAAAAGTCGATGTTGTGCGTTTTGGTGCCCGACCCGTAAATAATCCGAATCAAACCGTCTTCTTGTTTTTTCAGACGACCCTCAATGCTGCGTGCCGCTGCCAGCGTTTCATCATCCAACGCGTTTTCAACCACATAAACGGTTTCCAAACCTGCTTCCTTCATGGCTTTTGCCAGCCCGGAAGTCGAAGCGATACCTTCGTCGCACGCCAACATGGCTTGCCGGTAAAGTTTCGCGCCGTTGATCACGCCTTCTTTTTCTGCCGGTTCAAGCGAGTTGATGGTGCTGCTGGTTTTCAGGACATCTTCGTCAAAAATCAAATCATCAACATCCCATAATGTTTTGATGTTCAGACGACGGCATTCCGCAATTAAATCCATTACACTGTCAAAACCGGGAACGCGGTAGAAAATCACCAAACTTGCCAAAGAAATCTGTTTCTTGGCTTCGTTGCTGTCCGTCCATGAAGTTACGGAACAAGGAATACCCAGCTCCTCAAGCATTTCCTGCTTTTGGATAACGCGGTATTTTTTGCATTGCGGAATACTGAGTTCGGCAATGATGGCAACTTTAGGCGCAAGCGTGTCGGCAGCATGTTTGGACAGCCGCTGGATAAACGTTTGCGGAATCGGGTCTGCCTGAACGCCGAGAACTTCCTGTGCAACAACAGGCGAAGAACCGACCATTTTTAAAAGCTGTTTCACGCTTTTAATCGAATGGGTTTGCTTGTAATGGCGGCGTAAAAACTGATATGCCTTGCCGATACTGCCCTTCTCGCGCACCAAAAGACGGAAGCCTTTGCGGTAGCGGTTGGCAGAGCTGATGGCCTGTTCGATTTTAACGAACGGCTTGAATACCTTAACCGTCCACAACCCTTTGTATTTTGCCAATCGTTGGCTTTCCTGACGGATGTGCTGCTCCAATAAAGCACGGTTTTCATTGAGTCCGTGTATGGTTTGCTCGAACGATTGTCTGTTTTCATTCAAGGTATGGATGGTGTGTTCGAGCGACTGTTTTTCCTGCTGCAAGGTATCGATTTGTTTTTTCAGCAGTTCGATTTGTTTTTCTTGTTCTTTCGATTGCTCTTCTGCTGCCTGGCTGCGCACCATCAACTGCATCAACATGTCGATTTGCTGTTGCAGAGACTCGGTCTGCTTGGCAGACAGTTCTGTTTGTTGCAGCAGTTTTGCCATGACATGCTGCAATTCTTGGTTTTGATTTTGCATATTGGTATTGTCTTCTCGCAATTGAAGGTTTAGTTCGGATAAAGATTGGATTTGTTGTTCTAGTAAGGATATTTTTTGAATACAGTCGGAATATCCCAAATGATGTTGCATAAACAGCGCGCGGTTTTTTTCGTAGACTTTTTGCCAGTCTTCGCGGTTTAAATCAGGATTTTGTTCCAAGCGGTTGATCAGCGATGACCCGTCACGGCGTTTGCGGTAGCGGAACAACACTTCCGGAATACGGATAACGGTTCCGCCGTTGCTTAAGAGGCGTATCCAGAAATCCCAGTCTTCGTGTGTCGTCAGGTTTTCATCAAATCCACCCAAGGCGGCAAAATCTTCGGCGCGGTGCATGGAGACGGATGAAGGAAAACGGTTGCCCATCAACAGGCTTTCCAAACCGTCATAATCCGGCAGATTCCATAAGCCTTCTTGCGCATCGAAATATTCCGCCAACGGATACACCAGCTTGCAGTCGGGATTGTTTTCCAAAACCGTGACGCATTTTTCGATGTAATCCGGCAGGATGAGGTCGTCTGAATCGAGAAACAGGAAGTATTTGCCCCCCGCCAGCCGCGCCGCATGGTTTCGGGCGGCGGCAACACCTTGATTGTTTTGTACGGCGTAACGTATGGCGGGCTTGTCCGCCAGAAACTCCCTCAAATAATCGGCATGTTCCGGGTCGGAGCCGTCATCAACAATGATGATTTCAAAATTCTGATGGCTTTGGCTAAGGACGGACTGGATGGTTTCTACAATGTATTCCTTACAGTTGTAGTAAGGGATCATCACGGAGACGGTGGGGGACTGGGCTTGATGATTCATGCGGATAGTTCCTTTCTGTCTGTTCGGCAGCCTTCCTTGTCTTTCGGCTCGGTGTTTTCAGACGACCTCTTAGGCAAATCGTCCTTCAACTGACCGACAGGTCGTCTGAAAATCAACCTGCTGCCTGTTTCGGCATATTGCGCAACATCGAGTAATAGCCGTTTTGAGCCATCAGCTCGCTGTGTGTGCCTTGTTCGACAATATGGCCTTCATCCATAACGATGATACGGTCAGCTTGTTCGACGGTGGTCAGGCGGTGGGCGACGATGATGCTGGTGCGGTTTTCCATCAGGCGTTCGAGGGCTTGTTGGACGAGGCGTTCGGATTCATTGTCCAGCGCGCTGGTGGCTTCGTCCAAAAGCAGGATGGGGGCATCTTTCAAAATGGCGCGTGCAATGGCGACGCGTTGACGCTGACCGCCAGAGAGCTGATTGCCGTTTGCGCCTATCGGTTGGTTCAAGCCGTATGGCGAACTTTCAACCAAGTCTTTCAAATTCGCGGCTTTGAGGGCTGCCAATACTTCTTCTTCAGTGGCATCGGGACGGCTGTAACGGACGTTTTCCAAAAGGGTGTCGTCAAACAGGAAAACATCTTGGGAAACAAGGGCGAATTGGGAGCGCAGGTTGTTGAGTTTGATGTCTTCGATGTTGACATCATCCAAATAAACCGCACCCGAGCTTGGTTCGACAAAACGCGGAAGCAGATTGACGACGGTGGATTTGCCACTGCCTGAGCGACCGACCAAAGCAACGCGTTCACCTTGGCGGATGTTGAGATTGAATCCATCCAAGGCTTTTTTACCGTCTTCGTGGTAGCGGACATCGACGTTTTCGAATTTCAGACGACCTGAAACGTTTTTCAGATGTTTGGTACCCTTGTCTTGTTCAGGCTCGGTATCGAGGAATTGGCAAACCGCATCCGAAGCGATAAACATGGTCTGCATGGGGATGCTGATGTTCGCCAAGTTTTTGATCGGACCGAGCATTTGCAACATAGCAACGATAAATGCCATGAATTCGCCGATGGTGGTATAGCCTTGCTGACTCTGCCAAAGAGCGATAAAGATGACGACAGCCAAAGCAAACGACGCAATCAACTCGCTGAACGGAGAACGCGCCGCGCTGGCTTGTGTGATTTTTTTACCAAGACGGACGATGGTGTCATTGACTTCGGCAAAGCGTTCGGACGCTTTCTTCTGACCGCCGAAGAGTTTGACCACGCGGTGTCCTTGGTGGACTTCGTTAACGACGTTATTGAGCGTACCGATACTTTGCTGCGCACTGGCAATAATGTCTTTCAGACGGTTGCGGTAATAACGGGACAGTAAAGACAGCAACGGAAACATCAGGGCGACAATCAGGCTGAGCTGCCAGTTCAAATACAGCAGGACGCAGACCAAACCAATGACAATCATGGTATCGCGGGTCAAAACGATAAAGACATTACTGGCGTTGCTGATGGATGATTCCGCCATTTGCACCATGTTCATTAAAACTGTGCCGGAAGGGGTTTCCTGATGGAATTTGGAAGAGAGTTGCAGCATCTTGGCAAACATATCGCGGCGCAGATGGCTGATTGCCATGACGGAAACCCAAGTCAAGAGATATGTGCTGACGAAGCGGCTGATGCCTCGAATGATGACCAAAAAGATAAAAAATACCGGCACGACCCAGACTTTATAGGGCGTACCCCAAATCAGGTAGGTAAATTGGTCTTTCCAGTTTTGCAGCGTAGCGATGATGCCGCCTGCGGTATTGAGTTCGGGCGGCGCAGAAGGCGGGGCGAAGCCTTGGTTGACCAAGGGGGCAATAAAGGCGGCAAGATAGCTTTCGGTGGCGGCGACGCCAAAGATAGCAATTAACGCAAAAATGATGCGGACTTTATAAGGACGGATGTAAGCCATCAAGCGCATGAAGCTGCGCGAATCTTCTTGGGTAAACAGGCCGAAGGTCAGTTTTTCTATCATTGGCTCGGTGTTCCGGATTAATGCAGATTGAATATTTTATCAATCTGTCGGATTGGTAAAGCCTATGATTATATCGCAACGAAGTTACCGATGCGACGAAATTGCTGTTTTTAAATGAATAACGATTTTTATTTCTGTAAAGTTTTTTCAGACGACCTTAAATGTTCAAAATAAATTGATAGTGGATTGGAATAAGAAACACCCTCCTGCTGTCTGCACCTCCCTATGCGAACACAACCGACAGGCATTAAAAAACGACCTTTCATTAAGAAAGGTCGTCTGAAGCATAAAAGGAGGCAAGTTTAATGTGCTTCGATAAAGGCAGCGACTTGTTCGGAATTGGTCAAAGCGCTGCACACGGCTTCTTTGTTGATGCGTTTTGCCAAACCTGCCAACACTTTGCCCGGTCCGCATTCGGCGGATTCAGTAATATCTTCTGCAACGAGTGCGTTGACGGTTTCCGTCCAGCGTACAGGACTGTAAAGCTGGCGGACAAGCGCGTCTTTAATTTTCTCTACATCGTCGTAAGCGGCAACATCAGCATTATGGATGACGCGGATTTGCGGCTGTCTGATTTCGACGGTTTTGAGCGCTTCGGCAAGTTTTTCCGCAGCAGGCTTCATCAGGCTGCAATGAGAGGGAACGGATACAGGCAGCGGCAGCGCGCGTTTAGCTCCCGCTTCTTTGGCTGCATTCATGGCGCGCTCGACGGCGGCGGCATTACCCGCGATCACGACTTGTCCGGGCGAATTGAAGTTGACGGCTTCGACCACTTCGCCTTGCGCGGCTTCTGCACAAATGGCTTTAACCTGCTCATCTTCCAAGCCGAGGATCGCCGCCATCGCACCTACGCCCTGCGGTACGGCAGACTGCATCAGTTCGGCGCGCAGGCGGACGAGTTTGACTGCATCCGCAAAATCCAATGCACCGGCGGCAACGAGTGCAGTGTATTCGCCGAGGCTGTGGCCGGCAACGACGGCAGGCGTTTTGCCGCCCGCTTCAAGATAGGCACGGTAAACGGCAACGCCGGCAGCCAGCATAATAGGCTGCGTATTCACGGTCTGTCCGATGAGTTCGGCGTCCGCACCGTTAATCATCGCCCACAAATCCTGACCCAAGACGGCAGAAGCTTCGTCAAAGGTGTTTTTTACGACCGATTGTCCTGCGAAGCCGTCCATCATATTGAGGCTTTGCGAACCCTGACCGGGGAAGAAAAATGCAAAAGACATGATATTCCTTTGTTTTGGTTTAGTTTTTCAGAAAATTCGTCAGAGGATTATCGGCGTAATGTATCAGTAGGGCATAGGTAATGGCAACATTTATTGCCACTGTCAGCCAGAAAATCTGAACAAAAGGAACTTTCTTGGTTTTATGTCGGAACGCGGCGCGCGCAACCAATGCGCCGGGCCAGCCGCCCAGCAGGCTGAATGCGTGCAGTTTATTTTCTGGGATACGGTTTTGGTATTCGTTTTTACGTCTGATTTTGCGCGCGGACTCCATCGCCGTCTGCTTGTCCTGTTGATAGAGGATGAAGGCGGCGATACTGATAAGGACGTAAATGAAAAACAGTTTATTGGAAAGCACGGCGACAACGGTCAGGAAAACGACGGCGATGACGCTGTTGATCAGGAGTGCCTGCATATCGATATTGAGCCTGTTGTAGTCGGGTGGCAATTCGTCAAACAGGAATGCTTCGTCGCCCAGTCGGACAACCTTGACGGCTTGTTGACGGTTGCCTTCTATCGGGCGGTTGCAGTAGAAGCTGACGCGCTGTCCTGTTTGCGGACGGCAGGTATTGTAATGGTACGCGCTGATATGGAAGAAAATATTTTGGGATTCGTCGCCGAAACGGATAAAGCCGTAGCCTTTGGCATCATCCCATGTGGTAATCGTACCGCTCATAACCTGATTGGGCGGCAACAGATTCTTTTGGGCGGATTTCGGAGCGGGATAACGGGTTTCGGCAACCAACGGCTGCTCAATTTTGACTTCAACTTTAGGACCGTGCTCCGGACGGAAAAAGTGTACGGTTTGACCTTGCGCTTTTTGGGCGGGCGCAGCGTGTATCGATTCAGGCTCGGATTCGGACTCAGGCGTACTGCGGATAACGGCATTGACCAGCAGCCATTGTCCGTTGGGATGGCGGCGGAGCGTGCCTTCAAGGCGGTCGCCCGCCCTAGGCGTACGGGTTTGGTCGGCAAGAAACTGTCCCAACACAAAGACCGGCTGCCCTTCATTTGAAACGTCCATTCCATAACCACCATTCTTCGACCAATCCCAGTCGGTCAGCGTAATGACCGCGCTGTCATTGTTTTTATAACCCGGATTGACGCGCTCGACATCCCTTGCGACGGCGCGGTTGTTTTCCGTTTCTATTTGAAAGCTGACACGGTGTCCGGTTTCAGGTTCTTGATAATCGGGGTGGAGGGATTGGCGGTTGGCAAAGATGCGTTGCGAAGACTCGTCGCAAATAATGGAGCCGCGGCTCATTTCCCCGAACCAATGGGCGATTGTCCCGTAATGTTTATTATGGTTCATTTTATTTTTATATTAATAAGGAAAAAATGTATTGGATAATCAGTTTTGAAATTATACCAATTTATCATAATCCATGTGGATTTTAACCATAATAAATAAAAGGTCGTCTGAAACGGTGTCGGTTTGAAGCAACGACACATTTTCAGACAACCTCTTTTCAATGCTCGACAGAGACAGCGCCCTTCCCCCTCTGCCTAGCATACTTTTCAACTACCGCCCTGAATCTTCTACACTTTATAGTGGATTAACTTTAAACCAGTACGG
>NZ_KV838072.1:38778-84763 GCF_001838645.1 Neisseria sp. HMSC70E02
CGGCTTCGTCGCCTTGTCCTGATTTAAAGTTAATTCACTATGAACAACTAACCCGGCCCTCAAAATACGAATCCCGGCTTCCCTATCAAAAAGGTCGTCTGAAACCGCACCAACGCAGTTTCAGACGACCTCTTAAGTTTCAAACGGACAAAAAATCAGTATTTCACCAACACCGCGCCCCACGCGAAGCCGCCACCTATGCCTTCGAGCAACAGGTTTTGTCCGCGCTTGATTTGACCGTTTTGAATACCGGCGTCCAGCGCGAGCGGGATGGAAGCGGCGGATGTGTTGCCGTGTTCCTGTACGGTCAGGATGACTTTTTCCATATCCAGACCCAAGTGTTTGGCGGTGGAGTCGATGATGCGTTTATTGGCTTGGTGCGGCACGAGCCAGTCGATTTGATCGGGGGTATAACCTGCTTCGCTGATGACTTCGTCGGCGATTTTTGCGAGCATTTTGACCGCGAATTTAAACACGCCCGGCCCGTCCATTTTGACGTAGGGCGAGCCGCAAACTTGCCCGTTGGCGATTTGACCGGGCACGTTGAGCAGGTCGAGATAGTTGCCGTCAGCTTTGAGTTTGCTGTGGATGATGCCCGCTTCGTCGGACGCGCCTAATACTACTGCGCCTGCGCCGTCGCCAAACAAAACGCAGGTCGTGCGGTCGTTCCAATCCACGATGCGGCTGAACGTTTCCGCGCCGATGACCAAAGCCTTTTTCGCCATGCCGCTTTTGATGTAGGCGTTGGCGGTGGACAGGGCGTACATAAAGCCCGCGCAGACCGCCTGCACGTCAAATGCGGGGCAACCGTTTTCTATGCCGAGCTTTTGTTGAACGATAGTCGCGGTGGACGGGAACTGCATATCGGGGGTAGCAGTCGCCACGATAATCAAATCGATTTCATCGGCAGCGACACCGGCAGCAACCAGCGCGCGGCGCGATGCTTCGGCGGCAAGGTCGCTGGTTTTTTCGCCTTCGTCTGCAATATGGCGAAACTTGATGCCGGTACGGGTGGTAATCCACTCGTCGGACGTATCGACTTTTTTCGCCAAATCGTCGTTGCTGACGCGGTTGGCGGGAAGATAGCTGCCGGTACCTAAAATTTTGGCGTATTGCATGTGAAGGCCTTTGAGCGTTGATTCGGATAATCGGCTATTGTAAGCGAAAACGGATGAATTGCCCAACGCCGCGAAGACGTAAAACAGGTAAAGCGGGCAATGGCTTGAAAAACAAATCTAAATCCATGATTTCAATAAAATTTACTTTTCAAACCATCTAGGGATTTACGCTTCCCATCCCGTTTTCAGACGACCTCGGTTACACAAAATCCCCCCAAAGCGTCTGCATCGCCGCAATCGCAGCCAGAGAAGCGGTTTCCGTCCGCAACACCCGCTTGCCCAGCGTTACCGACTGGAATCCCGCCTCAAACGCCAACCGCTCCTCCTCGTCCGTCCAGCCGCCTTCCGGCCCGACCATAAAAATCAGGTCGTCTGAAAACGGCTTGACGGTACGCAAACTCTGGGCGCGGTTCAAACTCATCAACAGCTTGGTCGTTTCAGACGACATCTGTTTCAAAGCCTCGCGGTAAGGCAGCAGCGGGCGCACCTCCGGCACGATATTCCTGCCGCTCTGTTCACAAGCGGACACCACAATTTCCTGCCAACGCGCCACCCGTTTATCCGCCCGCTCTCCGCTCAGGCGCACGACGCAGCGTTCGCTGATCACCGGCTGAATCGCGACTACACCCAGTTCCACGCTTTTCTGCAAAGTAAAATCCATACGTTCGCCACTCGATACCGACTGCACCAGCGTGATTTTCAGCGGCGACTCATTGTCCGTCTCCTCCTCGCGCAACACTTCCGCACAGGCGCGGCGTTTCTCCAAAACATCCAAGCGCGCAGGATACGCCCTGCCGTTGCCGTTAAACAAAACGACCTCCTCCCCGCAGCGCACGCGCAAAACATTTAAATGACGCACAACATTATCAGGCAGTTCAACGACTTGCCCCGCATATAAAGCATCAGGCAGATAAAATCTGGACATGGTTCTTCAAGTGAAAACGGATATAATAACGCGATTATACGATTTCGCACCCCAACCGCAAAAACAAGGACAAAAAGTGTTACACCGATTGCAAAAAGTCGTCCGGCACATCGCGCAAACCGAAGTCATGCCGCGCTTCCTGAATACCCCGTCGCACCGCAAAGAAGACGGCTCCATGCTCAGCGAAGCCGACCTTGCCGCCCAAACCGCCTTCGCCGCCGCCCTGCCCTTGTTGATCGACAGCCCCATGCTCGGCGAAGAAATGAGCGTACAAGAACAAACCACCCTTTGGAAACTGCACGCGTATACCGACGGGCTGTGGGTCGTCGACCCCATAGACGGCACCAACAACTTCGTCAACGGACTGCCCCATTTCGCCGTTTCCGTCGCCTTCGTCAAAAACGGCCGCGCCGAGCTCGGCATCATCTACAACCCCGTCAGCGGCGAATGCTTCTACGCCGAACGCGGCAAAGGCGCATACCTTAACGGCACACCACTGCCCCTGCGCACCGTCGATAAAAAACTCAGCGAAGCCATCGCAGGCGTCGAAATCAAATACCTGCGCTCCGGCAAACTCACCAGCCGCATGAGCACGCTCGCCCCATTCGGCACCATCCGCAGCATGGGCAGCAGCACACTCGACTGGTGCTACCTCGCCAGCGGACGCTACGACGTTTACGTCCACGGCGGGCAAAAACTGTGGGACTACGCCGCCGGTGCGCTGATTTTCGAAGAAGCAGGCGGCAACCTGTCCACTTTGGAAGGCGACGACTTCTGGAGCGGCGAACATGTTTTCAAACGCTCCGTCATCGCCGCCCTGCAACCCGCCCTGTTCGAGCGTTGGGAAAAATGGATACGGGAGAATCAATAAACCCGTTTTAACAAAGGCAGCACTAGATTGAACAAAACAACGATAGAAAATATGAAAAGGTTTTTCAGACGACCTTTTTGACATCAACCCACCCATTTTGAAGCAATCAACCTGATGAACAGACCTTCCGTTATTTTCATTGATGTGGACGACACCCTTGTCAGAAGCGTAGGCAGTACGCGCATTCCCATGCCCGAAGTCATCCGCCAAGTCCGCAGCCTGCATGAAAACGGACATATGCTTTACCTCTGGAGCAGCGGAGGAGCCGACTACGCCCGTCGCAGCGCAGAAGAATTGGGCATATCGGAATGTTTCCAAGCATTTTTACCCAAACCTAACGCCTATATCGATGATCAAGCGGTACACGAATGGCGGTTCTGCACCCACTTCCTTCCTACCAACAGCGGGCAAATCGACGGATAGCGGCAATAGTGGCATTTTGCCCGATGGGATTAAAATGCCATTGCTACGCATCTTGGTATGCCTCATATACAAAAAGGTCGTCTGAAAAATAGCTTTTCAGACGACCTTCTGAAATGGTTGTTGTAAAAATATGACATATGAAATTTAAAATACAACAAATTTAATACCGCTTATCTCAATAAATTAACGCCTATCGGAGTTTTCGCGCAATTTATTCAAAAGATTTCACTTCTTAACAGCATTTAATACTAATGCTGCTAGAATTCAAATCGCTGACACACACCGCTCTTTTATCCCTTTTGGGCGGTGCAGCAAGTAAGACGTTTTCCCGCAATGTATTGGCCATTCATACTTCTCCCTTGGTATGAATGGTTTTTTTTATCTACGGTTTTAATAACTCTGTCCTGACGCCTGATTAAGCAATATCCATATCCCAAACGCCATAAAAATCCCGTTGCAAGACAGGGTATATCTACCATCCCATTATCCGGCTTCAAAAACCGCCTTGAAAACTCGATAACAAAATAAGGCAGATATACGCCCAATCCACGCAACAGCACTTTATGCCAAAATTCAGTTAAAAACTGAAATATCAATCCACCCCGGAACCGACAATCCCATTAACACCGGCAGCCTGCGCCAACCGATATAAGATATGTTGCGGCATATCGTTGTGCCACAACCGCGTGATGTTCGCGATCACCGGCAGATGACAGGTTTGCCGCACCCTGACAATCGCATCCACATCCAAACGATAAGCATGTTCCGGCTCGAAACTCAAAGTCCCCGCCTCGCCCAAGATAATATGGTGATTGCCGCGCAAAGCGATGTGTTCGGCAGCCGCCAGCCAATCATCAACCCGATGATGCTTATCCTTACACAACACTACCGGCGTATTCAGACGACCCACTTCATCCAACAAGACCCGATTCCCCATCAGCTCTCCGCCCAGATACAAAACGTCTGCCTGCGCCTTCAAAGCCTCATCAATCTGACGCACATCGCGGATACGCACCAAAATCGGTTTTCCCTGTTCATGAAACCGCCGAATATCCTGCTGCATCAGTTGGATTCTCGCCTTTTCGCTCCCGTTGTCCATTTCCGCATAAGGCCGTGCCGACAGATAAAACGGATCGACAAATCCCGCATCCGCATCCTCAATCCGATTGATATCCGCCACAATATCCAAAACCTTCTCGCCGCCAAACAACACGCCCCGTATCGAAATCTTGCTGTCTTCAGGCTGCCCCTCCCGGCTGATGATTTTCCAATCGTTCAAAACCCGGAACACGCGTTCCACATCAGGCAGCCGCGCCAATTCATTGGAATGGAAGACCCGCTCGTCGCCCAGCGCGCCGATAATCGTCCTTTCTTCGCCACGCGAAATATGTTCCCGCAAGCCACGGCTGCGAATCGTATCCACCACCCGTTGAACAGATTCCTCACTCGACCATTTGCGCATTACGATAATCATCGATACCCTCCTCATACCAATAGAACTTGCATTATATAGCCACGTTTTATCCAAACGATACCTCAACACAAAGGGACAAGTGCAAACCACCCACATTCATATTTATAAGGCATAGCAAACCATCAGGTCGTCTGAAACCCGCAACCACCATTCATACCCATTTACAACCCTCTATCCTGCCGCACCAACCATCCCAAAGGCATGTGCTATACTCTTATACTTTAATTTTTATAAAAGCCCATGAACCTTCTGCCAAACTCCGGAAAATTCTGGCTGAAATTCCTCATCTTCAGCCTCATAGCGGTCATCGCCACCGCAGCCGGACTATACGCATCGGTTTACAACTTCTTCACACACAAACGCATCGAAACCCTTACCCAATCCGCCCTGCAATCAACCCAACGCACCATCCTCTTCAGTCCGGAAATCCGGCGCAGTTGGTTCCCCCGCCCTACCCTTACCCTCAAAAACGTCGTCATCTCCTACCCCAACAGCACGCAAGCCGCCATCCACATTAAAGAAACCAACATCGGAATCGGCTGGAGCAGTCTGTGGAACGACACACCCATTATCGAAAAATGGGTGCTTAAAGGCGCAGATGTCTCAATCGAACGCACCGAAAACGGCAAATGGAGCCTGCAAGACCTTTGGCAGCAGCCCCGCAACACAGCCACGCTCAACCGCCTCGTCGTAGAAAACAGCACCCTGCGTCTGAAACTCGACAACACACCGTACACCATCGAAGACTTCAGCCTCAACCTCCGTTCGGAAGATTCCGACGGCCGCCGTTTCAAAATCGGCGGCAATATCCGCAACCCGCAGTTCCCCCTCGAATGGAACGGCAACGGCCTGCTTCAAACCAACGCAGCAAACTGGAGCATTCCCGAGCTCCGCTTTGAAGCGCAGAGCCGCCGCGACCAAAACACGGTAAAAATCAATATCACCAGCGCCTTAGACTGGCAAACGCAAAACCACACCCTGCAAGTCAGCAACATCAACCTGCGCGCAGACAGCGTTCAACAAAACCTCCACTTGACCGCCCAAGCACCCCTGCTCATCTTCAAAGACAACCACCTCAGCCTCAATGCCGTCAGCGGAGCCTTTACCGCAGGCTCGCCCGACAGCCAATGGGACGGCTCATTCAAACTCGACAAAACCAATCTGCGTCCGAGCGTCATCACCCTGGACAGCTTCGATCTCAACGGCAGATACAAAAACCAACTGCGCCAAACCAGTTTTACCGTCAGTGGCCCCATGTTGTGGCAGAAAAAAACCGGATTGCAATCCGACAGCCTGCGCATTACCACCCTGCAGGACACCGTCAACCGACTGCCCCAACCGCGCTTTATCAGCATGCTCGACGGAAATTTCAGCCTGACCGATTCCGGCAACTGGCAAGGCAGCTTCAAAGGCACATTCGACCGCCAACCCGTTGCCTTGAGCTTAAAATACCAAACCCAAGCCGAGCAAAAACCCAGACTCGAAGCAGGCGTCGCCCTGCAAAAACTCAACCTCACCCCCTACTTGGAAGACTTTCAAGCCGGTTCAGACGACCCCTACCCGAAATTTCTCAATCACGCCAACACCCCCGATATCGAAGCCAGCATCAAGGTCAACAATATCCAAACGCCCGGCTTCCAATTGGACAACGTCGAAACCCGGCTGACCGCCAATAACGAACATATTACCCTGAGCAACTTCAAAGCCGGACTCTACGGAGGCCGTACCGAGGGCGGCATCAGCATAGCCAACACCACACCCCTCTCCTACCACCTCCAACAAAACGCAGAAAGCGTACAAATCCAACCCTTGCTGCAAGACCTGTTCGGTTTCCACAGCTTCAGCGGCAACGGCAATGCCGTCATCGACCTGACCACCAAAGGCAACAACCGCGAGCAAATGCTCAAAAACCTCAACGGGATGCTGACCCTCAACATCTCCGAAGGCGCATGGCACGGTATCGACATGGACAACATCCTCAAAAACGGCATCATCAGCAAAGACAACACCCAACAAACCCCGCCGCCCAAAACCCCTTTCCACCATTTCGTCCTCAACAGCGAAATCGACAAAGGCATCAGCCGCCATGTCAACACCGAACTCTTTTCCGACAGCCTGCACGTTGTCAGCAGCGGCTATACCGACCTCAGCACCCAAGAGCTATCGGAAGACCTGCTTATCCGCAATGCTCTGAACCCGCAAAACAAACCCATTCCGCTCAAAATCAGAGGCACAGTACAAAACCCGTCCATCACCATCGACTACAACCGCCTGACCGACGGTCTCAACAGCCCGCAGGAAAAACAAAAAGCCCTCGAAAACACCCTGCGCGAACAATGGCAATGGATCAACCCCAACCGCAAATAACCCAAAGGTCGTCTGAAAACCGTTTTCAGACGACCTTTAGCTTTATGAATCCACTGGATAGAGGATACACAAAAGATAATGATGCCAAACAGACGTTGACCGGTTTTCAGACGACCTGCCTAGTCACACGGCAATCCGCCTTTTCACGGTTCGTAAGAAAATGAAGCTATAGTGGATTAAATTTAAATCAGGACAAGGCGCCGAAGCCGCAGACAGTACAGATAGTACGGCACCGATTCACTTGGTGCTTCAGCACCTTAGAGAATCGTTTTCTTTGAGCTAAGGCGAGGTAACGCCGTACTGGTTTAAAGTTAATCCACTATAAAACTGACTGATACGCAGATACCCCCTCTTCCACCAAACAGAAGAAGGGGTATTTTATTGCCGGCCAGAATTTTGACTTATGGCAAGAGTATGTGAAAAAACGTGAGGTCGTCTGAAAAAACGGTTGCCATTTTTTACAGATAATTTATAGTTCTTTATAACTATTTTTCAGCTAGTTCCTTATATCTATCTTTGCAACCTTGGATAAGTAGTTGCCATTGGGTACTCCGCCCGGCGGCAACATTTTTTTATCCGCCGGGATTTGATAAAATCCGTCCGTTTTATCTGACGCAGGTCGTCTGAAAAACATAATACTTTGAATATTTATAGTTTTTATGGTTATAAATATCAAATAAAAATAAACATTTTACGACAACAGCTTTATCTGGAATCAATCAAATGAACAATACAAACAAAGAGAAACTTTTCAAACTCAGCACCTTGGCGTTCTGCCTTGCCGCTCTGCCGCAAGCCGTTCAAGCCGCTGAAGAAGTGCAGCAGGTGGAATTAAATCAGGTCAATGTGGTCGGCAAAAACCGCAGCCTGCGAACCGAAAATCAAAACAGCTACACCGTATCCGCGATGCGCTCGACTACGGGATTGGTACTTTCTCCGAGGGAAATTCCCCAATCCGTCAGCGTCATCACAAAAAAACAACTTGAAGACCAAGGCGTGACCAGCCTCGAAGGCGCGTTGCAAAACGCCACGGGCGTCAACGTCTTCAAAAGCGGTGGGCGCACGCATTTCATGTCGCGCGGCTATTTTATCGAGCAACTTGAGGAAGACGGCATTGCCACTCAAATCGGCTCACCCGGAGGATTCGGCTTAGGCGGTCCGTCCGGCGATCCGACCAGCGTAACCGATATAGCGATGTACGACCGCATCGAAGTGGTACGCGGCGCGGCCGGGCTGACGCAGGCAAACAACGAACCGGGCGGCACGATTAACGCCGTCCGTAAGAAACCAACCTCCAAACGCCAGCTTTCCGCCGATTTAACGGTCAACACATGGGGCAAAGTGGGCGGCACGTTTGACGCGTCAGGCGCTTTAAGTCCTGAACACGGCCTGCGCGGACGCTTTGTCGGCTCGGCTGGCAGCAACAAAACCTTCCAAGACCAATCCGGCGGCCGCGACATCCTGCTTTACGGCGTGATGGACAAAGACATCGGCGACAACAGCAAGCTCACTTGGGGCGCAAGCTATCTCAACCAAACCAAAACGCCCGACCCCGACGGCCTGCCCATGCGCACTGACGGCAAAGAATGGAAACGCAGCCGCTATCTCGGCGCAGATTGGAACGAAGCTCGTCTGAAAAAACACAACCTCTTTGCCGAGTTTGAACATTATTTCAACGACAACTGGAAACTGAGCAGCAAGCTGGACTGGCGCAAAAGCGACAGCTTAAAAGAATATTACACGCTGGGCGGCACGGGTAACGGCATCGGTACAGACGGTTTGGGCAAAACTTACAGCTTCGACCGCTACGACACGGACAGCCGCCAGTTTACTTTCCAAAACAACCTGACCGGCCGTATCTTCGCCTTCGGCCAAAGCCACGATCTCTTCTTCATGCACAGCTATTCCAAAGAGAAGGTGAACTCAAGCAACCGCTGGTTTGATGACAGCAGTACCTATAACGCAGATGCGTTCAACGGCAGCGAAAAAGCCAAACCCGATTGGAATGCCGATACCGCCAAGTCACGCGGCGGCAACGGCAGCTACCGCACTCACGCCTTCGGTTTGGGCGCGCGCATCAATCCTACCGACAAACTGCACGTCATCGTCGGCGGGCGCTACACAAGCTGGCACCGCGATTATTACTGGGACAGGAATCTGAAAGACGGCGTGGCAGGTTCGCACGACGCGCTCAAACGCAACCGCTTCATCCCCTATGCCGGCATCACTTACGACATCACGCCCAAACAAAGCGTTTACGCCGCCTATACGTCCATCTTCAAACAAACGATGAACCGCGACTATAACGACAACCTGCTGCCGCCGATTATGGGACGCAACTACGAACTCGGCTGGAAAGGCGAATGGAACGAAGGCCGTCTGAATACTTCTGTCGCCCTCTACCGCACCGACAAAGACAACAACAACCAACGCGTCAATGCCAAGCCACATCCTTATTGGGAACCGCTGGATCAAAGCAGCCGCGGTTTGGACGCCGAAATCTCCGGCAGCCTGACCGACCGTTGGCAGGTTTACGCAGGCTACACCTTCAACCGCAGCACCAACCGCAACAGCGTCGGCGATAATGTCGAATCGCGCCGAAAAGGCTACAACTTCAGCAGCCATACGCCGAAGCATATGTTCCGCCTCTACACCAGCTATATCCTGCCGGTGGATGACGGCAAATGGACGGTCGGACTGGGCTTAAAGAGCAGCAGTAAAACCGCCAACTCCTACGGCTCCATCAAGCAAGGCGGCTACACCATTTGGAATACCAACGTCCAATACCGCCCAAGCAAAAACCTGCAACTGGGGCTGGCGGTCAACAACCTGACCGACAAACGCTACTACGAAAACCAATACAGCCGTGCCGCCAACAGCGGCAGCTTCTACGGCGAACCGCGAAATGCCGTGTTCAGCCTGAAGTGGAAGATGTAGTCCGTCTGCGGTAGCAAAATTAAAAAAACAATAACCAAATCATATTCGGCAATCTATCCGACCTGCTTCTGACAGACAGGAAACGGTTGCCGTTGCTGTAAAAGAAAGGGGTCGTCTGAAAACCGCCGTTGGGTTTTCAGACGACCCCTTTCCCATAAAAACCTCTTCATCCCCACTTGAAGGAGCTGCGATGAACCATCCGATTCGTTATGCCTATCTGCTTGCCGCCGTCCCGCTGCAACTTTCCGCCCAAACCGCCGATCAGACGGAACATGTCGAACAGTCCGCCGTACCGTAACCGAGCAAAGCAGTATCGCTTCGCGCGACGGCTACACCGTACTTACCATGTCCACTGCTACCGGTCTGCCGCTTGCGCCCAAAGACACGCCGCAATCCGTCAGCGTTATCACACGCAAACAGATGGATGATTCGGGTGCGACCACGCTGGAAGACGCATTGAAAACCACCACAGGGCTGAATATTTACAAACAGGGTTTCCAAACCCGCTTTCAATCCAGGGGCTTCAGTATCGCTCAAATCAGCGAAGACGGCGTCAATTCGACCGTCTGCACCATGTGCGGCAACAATCCGCACGATACCAAACAGCTGACCGATACCGCACTTTACGACCGCATCGAAGTCGTGCGCGGTGCGACAGGTATGCATAAAGCACAAAGTTTTGGGCATTTTTACACTCAACGCACTTACGGCACAATTTTTAACTGATTAGCGGCGTTATTGATAACATAAATATCTTTACTCTGAGCGGCATGCGTGCAGGTATAGATTGAACCAGATGAACCAGTTGAACCAGTTGTGTACCATTTATCATCTTGAAAGTAATATTCATAAGTTTGCCAGCCTGTGTAAACTCCATATGTATTTTTAGCATTGACATTTACGCAAGCAAGATACACTGGAAAACCTACCCAGCCTCTACCCTTGTGTGAGCCTTTGAATACGGAATGAGGACCATCAAACGCTAACGCAGTTGTATAAAACACTGTATAAAACACTTTGACAGGTTTCATGTAAAATTCAATTTTTGCGCTGTCATAATCTAACAAATTTCTTTGCAAATGCTGCCTAACGCTAGATTGGTAATTGCTTGGATAAGCACCATAATTTGCGCTGTGAATTTGCTTCATAGATAAGGTATCTAACACAGGTTTGGTGGTGGCACAGCCTGATAATAATGCCAAAGTGGTCAATGAATAAATAATAAATTTTTTCACAAAAAAGCCTCTGATAAAATCAAAGGCTTATTCTAGCATTTTTTGCTAGCATTTTTTGCTAGCATTTTTTGTAAATTTATCAATATGTGGCGAGGCACACCCTTGAAAGATGGCAACTATCCTGTTTTTTCTTGGACGGGTGATGAAATCGCCAAACCCGATTGGAACAATTCACGCATGCTCGAAACGCGTCAAACCGTCCCGAATACTCACACGGCGACCATAGCCACCCGCCTGAACATTGCCGACAAATGGCACATCCTGCTCGGCACAAGTTACAGCCGCTGGCGGCAATCACAATATCTATCATGGATGAAAACCCCCGACAGCCACTATAAAAAAGGCCGTTTCATCCCCTACGCAGGCATTACCTACGACATCACCCCGCAACAAAACCTATATGCAAGTTACACCAGCATTTTCAAATAATCGGGCGATTATTACGACATCAATGACAAGCTCTTGCCGCCTGTAATGGGCAACAGCTACGAAATCGGCTGGAAAGGCGCGTGGAACAACAATAAATTGAACACCACCCTCGCCCTGTTTCAAACCGAAAAACACAACCAACCCACAGACACATGGTTGGGAAAAGACCTCGCAACGGGCAATATCCGTCCTTGGGTACGCGGCGACCGCGCCATCTACACGCCTGTACGCATGGAAAGCCGCGGTATTGATGCCGAAATTGCCGGCAACATCACCGACGACTGGCAGATTTTTGCGGGCTACACCTTCAACAAAAGACGTTATACCTCCACCGCTGCCGCCCAAACCGCAGAGCGCAACGGTCGCGGGGTCGATTTCAGCCAGCACACGCCCCGACATATCTTTCGCCTCAATACCCTGTACCGCCTGCCCGGCGCGGCGCACAAATGGACGGTGGGCGGCGGTGTCAATGTCCAAAGCAAATCCAGCCCGATTATGGTGGACGGAGAGAAACAATATTTGGGCGGTTACGCAGTCTGGCATGCAGCCGTACAATACGAACCCTCCAAACACGCCAAACTCAGCCTGAAAGTCGACAACCTGACCGACAAACGTTATTACGAAAGTTACGCCCACCGCGCTACCTACCAAGGACATTTCTACGGACAACCGCGCAATGTAACCTTGAACTTCAAGTGGAAGATGTAGCCATTTTATAAAGCGAGGTCGTCTGAAAATACAATCCGGCTTTCAGACGACCTCTTGCCCCTGCCGTCATGCCCGTTCATACCGACATGATGGCATCGGTATTTTCATTTGAACATCTGCAAACGGTCGTCTGAAACCCAGCAGGAAACAAAAGCGTCGGATAGCGTGTCTGATGCCGTTATCCCGCCGCTGCGGATTTTCAGACGACCTCCCGTTATTTGTACCAACACACCATCCATGAACATCCTCAAAAAATTCTTCCGACTCGCTCGCCCTTTCTGGACAGGGGCGCACGGGCGCATCCAATGGCTGATGCTCGCCGTCCTCATCGGCTTCACCCTTTGTTCCATCACCATCAGCGTTTGGATCGCCGCGTGGGACAAACGCTTCTACGACGCGCTCGCTGCGTTTGACGGCGCGTCCATGCCCGCGCTCATTGTCGAATACCTCGGCTACATGGCGATGATTATCGGCTGCATTGTCTGCGGCGACTGGCTGCAAAAACGCCTCATCTTCCGCTGGCGCACCCACCTGACCGAACAATTCCAGCAAAACTGGCTCGAAGGCCACAAACACTACCGCCTGCGCCTGACCGGTGAACCCGACAACCCCGACCAGCGCATCGCCGAAGACATCTATCTGCTCGCCGACAAAAGCATCGGGCTGTTCCGCTCCTTCATCAATAATATTGCCAAATTCAGCGCGTTCGTCGCCGTATTGTGGACGCTCTCCGGCGTGCAGACCTTCAACATCGGCGGGCGCGACATCACCATACACGGCTACCTCGTCTGGGTTGCCCTGATTTATTCCGTCATCAGCACCCTGATTGCCCACCTCGTCGGCCGCAAACTTAAAAACCTCAACATCGACCGCCAGCACCGCGAAGCCGACTACCGCGCCGCCCTCCTGCGTGTGCGCGACCACGCCGAACAAATCGCCTTCTACAACGGCGGCGAAGCCGAAACAGGCCGTCTGAAACAACGCTACCTCCGCATCCGCGACAACTGGCGGCGGCTCACCAACTGCGAATTCCGCCAAGAAACCTTCTGGGCGACCTACGTGCGCATCAGCATCTTCATTCCCATCCTCGCCACCCTGCCCATGTACCTCGCCAAAACCATGACCTTCGGCGACATGATGCAGACCCGCACATCGTTCGCCCGCGTCCAAGACAGCTTCGGCTGGTTTACCGACTCCTACCGCCGCCTCATCGAATGGGCGGCAGTCGTAGAACGCCTCTCCGGTTTTCAGACGGCCTTGGAACAAGTAGAACAAGAAGGCAGAAGCGCCGCCCGCCCAGCGTCCGCACCCGCCCTGACTTTAAACAAACACCGCCAAAGCGGTATCCTCGTCCTGCAAAACCTCACCGTCCACACCCAAACCGGCAGCCCCCTGCTCACCGACATCAACCTCGAAGCCCACGCCCCCGAATGGGTATTGCTCGAAGGCAGAAGCGGCATCGGCAAATCCACCCTGCTGCGCACCCTCGCAGGCTTGTGGCCGTATTATCAAGGCAGTTTCGCCCTCGACGGCAGCCTCCTCTTCCTGCCCCAACGCCCCTACCTCCCCGCCGACACCCTGCGCCACACCGTCAGCTATCCCCACACCGTCTGCCAAGACGACCAAATCATTCAGACGACCTTGGAACAAGTCGGGTTAGGCCGCCTGAAAAATAATTTAGACGAACCATACGAATGGCACGGCATCCTTTCCGGCGGCGAACAGCAACGCCTCAGCCTCGCCCGCGCGCTGCTGCACAAACCGCAAATCCTGTTCCTCGACGAAGCCACCAACCAGCTCGACGGCGAATCCGCATTGACGCTGATGCAAACCCTCAAACGTGCTTTACCCGACACCCTCGTCATCGGTATCAGCCACCAACCCGAAATCCAAACATTGTTCGGACGTAAAGTTAATTTAAAACCACTCGACGAACTTGCAAACCGTTCAGATTAGTAATATAGTTCTTTCTGACTAGTTTCATAGTTCTTTAGGGTTACTTTTAAAACTCCTTGGATAGCCTCCGCCAGCTCCCGGCAGGAGGCGTTTTTTTTGCCCGCAGTTTTTTGCCTGCGCTTAAGACATTGAATTTCAAAGCACCCGGCCAATATCAACCGCACTAAAAAAGGTCGTCTGAAAAACATTTCTGCTTTTCAGACGACCTCTTGCCATATCCAAATTCAAATAGAGAAATCTTCGACCACCGGCGTATAAAGAATACGGTCCACCACATCCCGCGTCAGCTTCGGCGAGAACATTTCGATAAAATCGTAGGTATAACCGCGAAGATAAGTATCCGAGCGTACTGCAATCCAAATGGGCGAAGGCTCAAACAGATGCGCCGCATCGACCAATTCCAAATCCGCATCCTTCTCCGGATCAAATGCCATCTTCGCCATCAACCCGACCCCAAGCCCCAGTCGGACATAAGTCTTCAAAACATCCGTATCCGCTGCCGACAACACCACATCCGGATTATCCAAATGCGCCTTATTAAAAGCACGCGCAATACTGCTGCCCTGATTAAATGCAAATTCGTAAGTAATCAGGGGAAACGAAGCCAAATCCTCAATACTTAAAGGATTCATACATTCCAACAAAGGATGCTCTTTCGGCACGATGACCGCATGGTTCCATTCATCACACGTCAACTTGCTCAGTTCGGGATGATCGTCAATCCGCTCCGTCACAATCGCAATATCCGCCTCACCATTGCTGACCATTTGCGCAATAGCAGCAGGACTCCCCTGCTTGATCGTCAGATTGACCCTCGGATAACGCTTCACAAAATCCGCCACAATCAAAGGCAGCGCATAGCGTGCCTGCGTATGCGTCGTCGCAATCGTCAGAGCACCGCTGTCGTGATCGGTAAACTCGCTGCCGATATTCTTAATATTTTGGACATCGCGCAAAATCCGTTCCGAAATTTCCAACACCGCCTTACCCGGCTGGGAAACAGACACCACACGCTTGCCGCTGCGTATAAAAATCTGCACCCCCAGTTCTTCTTCCAAAAGGCGGATTTGCTTGGAAATACCCGGTTGCGAAGTAAATAGCGCATCCGCAGCCTCAGATACATTCAAATTATGGCGGTACACCTCCAACGCATACCGCAATTGCTGTAATTTCATAGGTAGTCCGGTTGTATTGTGTTTGTATGTTTTATACGACAAGCGGCACATAATTTAACATATTTTGCCGGATTTGTCGGACATCCAAAAAACGCACAAGGAAGTTTTTGTTTTCAATAAAACTATACATATAAACTATGAAAACCGTCTTTACAGCACGCAAACTCTTGTTGCGTTTCCGCAACTGCAAATAGAAACAGACCCGAATTTCCTGATAAATAAATGACACAAGCTTGATTTTTAGGCATGATTCACTATTAGGAGGCAAGCAGTTTCATGTTTTTATCAAGGCATCGAGTATTGACAGTCTGTGCCATGCTTCTTTATAGTGCAAACTGATATATCCGATTTGCCGCTGTTTTATGCTGCGGCCTGTATATTGGTAATTTGCTGCGGCTGCTTCCTGTATCCGCCGCATAACAATTTTGATGAGGGAATAAAATGACCAAACAGCTGAAATTAAGCGCATTGTTCGTTGCATTGGTTGCTTCAGGCACTGCAATGGCAAGTGAAGCGCACACCAAACACGGCTACACCGTAAGCAGCCAATCTCAAGAAGTCGTCCGTAACAACTACGGCGAGTGCTGGAAAAACAGCTACTTCGACAAAGAAACCCAAGGTCGTGTCGAATGTGGTGACCGCGAAGCGGTAGCCGCAGTTCAACAAGCTCCCGAATACGTTGACGAAACTGTTTCCCTGTCTGCGAAAACCCTGTTCGGCTTCGACAAAGACATCCTGCGTCCTGAAGCTCAAGAAAACCTGAACAGCCTGGCTCAACGCCTGAGCAACGAAAACGTACAAACCGTACGTATCGAAGGTCATACCGACTTCATGGGTTCTGAAGAGTACAACCAAAACCTGTCTGAGCGTCGTGCCAACGTAGTGGCCAACTACTTGGTAGGTCGTGGCGTTCCTTCCAGCAAAGTTTCCGCTACAGGTCTTGGCGAGTCTCAAGCTCAAATGACTGCTACTTGTGAAGCAGAAGTAGCAAAACTGGGCAAAAAAGTATCCAAAGCCAAAAAACGCGCTGCTTTGATCGCATGTATCGAGCCTGACCGTCGCGTTGATGTGAAAATCCACAGCACTGTTACCAAACAAGTTGCCCCGGGTCAAACAATTGAAGGTCAAGGCGAACGTCCTGCAGTGGATGAAGGCTGGATTCCTTCTCCATACAACGGCGTACACGGCTACGCTAAGCCTTAATCGAAACATCCCAGAAACCCCGCTTCCCTGCGGGGTTTTTATTTTGTCGGATTAACGTTGATACAAAGGTCGTCTGAAAAATCGAGATTTGGCTTCTTTTCACTTTGCCACAACTCCCCCTTCAGACGACCTAGATTTTCCTCATGAATCCTTTTCTACCTCTTCTCTTCTCGATCAATCTATCTGATAGAAGCTGAGAATTTCGGTATCAACCTGCCATATATCGCCGTCACCATTTGACACAGATAATAGCCAAATACAAAAAATTAAAAAGCGTACAAAAGCAAAAGGTCGTCTGAAACCAGAAAACCTGTTTTCAGACGACCTTTATTTGCAATACCGTTTACCGGAAGATTATTTCTTCGAGCCGACGAATGCGCCTACCGTATTGCCGCTAGAGAATCCGCCTGCAACTTCCGCTGCATTTTTGCCAAAGAAACCGCCTTTGACTTGGGTCGCACCGGATTGTTCAAACTTGTTGCCGCTAATTTGGGCATTAACAGCAATGTTGTCGCCAAATTTAGCATCACGAGAGATAGTGCCTGTTAATTTTTTACTGTCAAAATTGGCAGTCAACTCTGTGCGGGTAATATCGTAATTTGCGCCGCTATGCATAGAGGCAACGCTGGTGCTGTAATGAACTTGTCCTTTAGGCAGCTCGGCTGCGGGCGTAAAGTGTCCGCTGAAGAAAGCTTGTTTTTTGCCGTTAACTTCCAACACGCCGGCAGTAGCGTTTGCTGAAGCGGTATTGACCAAGAATTTCTGTACGGATTTCGGCTCGCCGGATGCAATTCCTGAAATAAAACCAGGGACTTTGCCTTTCCAATTATTCAAAGAAACACCGCCGCTTTGGGTCAAGTCGAAATCCACACCGTCAACGCGGATGTGTTTGATATTGCTATTATCGATGGCAATGCTGTTACCGCCAACTGTTTGCTGTGCAGCGGTAGGAACCGCCGGAGTAGCAGGAGTTTTAGGAGCAGTAGGCGTTTTACCCGTCTCAGGTTTTGCAGGAGTTGTCGTTGATGGGGGAGTTGCAGGCTTCTGCGACGTTGATGGGTTGCTTGGACCTGCGTTAGGCGTAGATTGTGAAGAAGGAGTGGAATTTCCACCACCGCCCCCGCCTCCGCAGGCAGCCAAAGTTGCTGTACAAATCAATGCAAGTACTTTTTTCATGTCGTATCATCCTTTTTTAAATTGAATCTCGAAGTTTCTGTATTCGGGAACAAGTCTTGATTGTGCTTGCGATGCACCTGAATCAATGACTTAGACATTTTATACTAAAAAGATAAGCCGACCTATATGTAATAGTTAATTCAAGTAAATTTACAAACAAAATATAACTAAATTATGACTAAGTTAACAATTTATTGGCAGGAACCGCATCAAATCAACTCACTTTTTCAGACGACCTGCATTTTCCTCATGAATCCTTTATAATCTCTTCCTTTATAAATCAATATCTTTCGAAAGAAGCAAAATGTCCGATTTCCGTCAAGATTTCCTCAAGTTTGCGCTGGCGCAGAATGTATTGAAATTCGGTGAATTCACGACCAAGGCAGGCCGTCAGTCGCCTTATTTTTTCAACGCCGGACTGTTTAACGACGGCGCATCGACGCTGCAACTGGCGAAGTTTTATGCGCAGGCGATTATCGAGAGCGGCGTAAAATTCGACATGCTGTTCGGCCCGGCTTACAAAGGCATTATTTTGGCGGCGGCAACTGCGATGATGCTGGCGGAAAAGGGCGTGAACGTGCCGTTTGCCTACAACCGCAAGGAAGCCAAAGACCACGGCGAAGGCGGCGTATTGGTCGGTGCGCCGCTCAAAGGCCGCGTATTGATTATCGACGACGTGATTTCTGCGGGAACATCTGTGCGCGAATCGGTCAAACTGATTGAGGCGGAAGGCGCAACGCCCGCCGCCGTCGCCATCGCGCTCGACCGCATGGAAAAAGGCACGGGCGAATTGTCCGCCGTTCAGGAAGTGGAAAAACAATACGGCTTGCCCGTCGTCGCCATTGCCAATCTGAACGACCTGTTCACGCTCCTGCAAAACAATGCGGAATTCGGCGGCTTCCTCGAGCCGGTCAGAGCCTACCGCGAACGCTACGGCGTTGCCTAAAATACGATATACAAAAGGTCGTCTGAAGACGGACAATCCCTTTTCAGACGACCCACCCAAATCAAACACACATTAAAACAACACATCCCACACTTTACACGGAAAACCCCTATGCCCGCCTGTATCTGCCCACACTGCAAAACCTCACTTTGGGTCAAAGACACCCAGCTCAACGTTGCACAAGGCTTTGTCGTTTGCAATAAATGCGAAGGCCTGTTCAAAGCCAAAGACAGCCTGGCGCCGTCTTCCGCCCCCGCCAATCCCGACACGCTGCCCAATGCCGTTACCGATGTCCGCCTCGTACACGACATGGGCGGCAACATCCGCAACCGCAAACAACTCTCCCGCCACGAAATCGCCAGCCTGCTCGACAGCGCCGAACGCGCCAAAAAAGCCAAAGAAGAGGCGGCACGGCGTACCGAAGAGGAAAAGCGTCGGGCAGAAGAAGAAAAACGGCGGACTGAAGAGTTCCAAGCCCTGATGGCGGCAGCCGCTGCCAAACCCGCCAAATCCGAAGAAGGCTTCAACTGGACGCTGGCGGTACTGGTTGCGCTGACCGTCCTCATTATGCAGCTTTTCTATCTGGTCTTGCTATGAACACATCTCCGGGTTTTGTCGCCGATTTTCGCGAAGCCGCGCCCTATATCCACTACCTGCGCGGCAAAACACTGGTTATCGGCATCACCGACAGCCTGCTCGAAGGCGACACCCTGAACCGGCTCGCCGCCGATTTCCATCTGCTCGCCGGCTTGGGCGTGCGGCTCGTGTTGGTACACGGCACGCGCCATTTCCTCAACCGCCTCGCCGCCGACAGACAATTCGTTCCGCAATACCACCGCAACCGCCGCATTACTGACGACGCCACCCTGCGCGACGCCAAGCAGGCGGTCGGCATGATACGCAGCGACATCGAAGCCGCCCTGTGCAGCAGCGCATCCGCCCCCTTGCGCAACAAACCGATTCCCACCGCTTCGGGCAATTTCCTCACCGCCCGCCCGCTCGGCGTCATTGACGGCATAGACATGGGCTACACCGGCATCGTCCGCAAAACCGACACCGACTCCATCAACCGCCGCCTCGACGACGGCGCCATCGTCCTCATCAGCCCGCTCGGACACTCCTACGGCGGCAAAACCTTCAACCTCAGCATGAGTGAAGCCGCCGAAGCCGTCGCCGTCGCCCTTCAAGCCGAAAAACTCGTGTACCTGACCGAAGAAGCCGGCATTTGCAACGCCGACGGCGTCCTCATGTCCACCCTGTCCTCAGGCGAAGTCTGCCACCTGATAGAAACCGCAAACAACGTTCCCGTGCGCCTGCTCCAAGCCGCCGTCAACGCCGTCGAAAACGGCGTCAGCCGCGTTCAAATCCTCAGCGGACGCGAAGACGGCGGACTGTTGCGCGAACTCTTCACCCGAGAAGGCTGCGGCACCGCCATCGCCCGCGATTCCTTCGTCTCCATCCGCCAAGCCCACAGCCGCGACATCCCCCGCATCATCGCCCTGATACGCCCGCTGGAAGAACAAGGCATCCTGCTGCACCGCAGCCGCGAATATCTCGAAAACCACATCTCCGGCTTCTCCGTTCTCGAACACGACCGCAACATCTACGGTTGCGTCGCCCTCAAAACTTTCGACGCCCCCGAAATCGGCGAACTCGCCTGCCTCGTCGTCTCCCCCGAAGCCCGCGACGGCGGCTACGGCGAAATGCTGCTCGACCACCTCTTCCAAAAAGCCCGCGCCATGGGCATCCGCCGCCTGTTCGCCCTCTCCACCCACACAGGCGAATGGTTTGCCGAACGCGGTTTTCAGACGACCTCTCCCGACGCATTACCCGAAGAACGCCGCCGCGACTACCTCGCCAACGGCCGCAATTCGCAAGTATTCGTCCGAGAGTTGGCTTAAGCGGGATTCAAACCCAAGGTCGTCTGAAACTGCCGACGACCTTGTTTAACGCACCCAAACATCAAACATGACTGAAAAAATAAGCCTGACGGTTTGCCGCCCTCTTTCATGAAGAGAAGACGACAAACCGTCAGGCTTACGTTTTGAAAAACTAAAAAGAAAACGCTGTTGCAGCAGGTTTTCAGGCGGCTTGATGTTCACAAAAAATCGATATTCCTAAACGGCCATTCCTCACTCAAAGACGCGACAATTTCAAACGTCTGACCTTGATAGTCGAATTTGATTTTCCACGCATGAAGGAACATCCTCGATGCAGGCTTCCCGCCGTAGAGCGTATCGCCCAAAATCGGACTGCCTAAGCTTTTCATGGCGACACGGAGTTGATGGGTTTTACCCGTATGCGGATGCAGGACGAACAGGCGCAGGCCGGGTTCTAAACTGTGGCTGCAAAATTCGGTCACGGCGGGATTTTCCATGCTGCGCGTCAGTTTCCATGCGCCGCGCCGCGATTTTTCCATATCGCCTTTGATCCAACCTTGCTTCTTAGACGGCTTGTCCGTTGCCAGCGCCAAATAAGTTTTACGCATGGTTTTGGCAGCAAATTGCTGCGCCAACTCCGACGCGCTTTGCGGGTTCAGGGCAAACAGCAGCACGCCGCTGGTCAGCTTGTCCAAGCGGTGCAGCAGCCAAACCTGCTCAAGACCGAGCTGCGCCGCCAGCGTCTGCGTCAGGCTGACTGCGCCCTCTTCCTGATGCACGGATACGCCGCAAGGTTTGTTGACGGCAACAAAATCCGGATGTCTGAATAAGATTTCCCACATTTCAGACGACCTATTTCAACATAATGCCGCCGCCCGCCAAAGTGATGACGCCTAATACGCAAAACAGTACGCAGGCGGAAATCCGCACGGCTTTGGCGGGGATTTTTTTCATCAGCATATCGCCCAGATAAACCACTGGGACAGTTGCCAACATCAATCCGGCAACGCTGCCGAGTACGACCATGGATAAGGATTGGTATTTTGCCGCCAGCAAGACCGTGGCAATTTGGGTTTTGTCGCCGATTTCCGCCATGAAAAACAGGAAAACCGTCGCTCCAAACGCACCGTATTTGAGCCAACGGCTGTCGGGGTTTTCATCTTTATCAGGCAGGAGCAGCCACAAGCCGACCGCGATGAAGCTGATGCCGACCGCCCATTTGACGGTATCGGGGGAAACGGTTTCCGCCAGCCATACGCCGACAAATGCGGAGACCAAATGATTCAGTAAAGTGGCAATGAAGATGCCGGAGACTACCGCGTTTTTCTGGGCGAAACGTGCGGCAAGGAAAAGAGCGAGCAGTTGCGTTTTATCGCCGATTTCGGCAATGGCAACGCCCAGTATTGAAGAGAAAAATGCTTCCATAAGATACTCAACCGAAGCGGGCAAAAACAAAAAGCGTTGCACATACCGCCCGCAAGGGTATGGACAACGCTTACGTCTTGCCTGTCTTCCTGTTGTCAGGAAGATGCCGCCACCATGACCGATCTTTGTCGAACTCGGTCAATTATGTTGATAACGGCTCTGATTGTCAGTGAAAATCAGATGGCTACTCCCGTAAGAGTGTGCGCATTATAAAGAGGTTGGCACGTAAAGACAATCATAAAGGTCGTCTGAAACGGCTTTCATTTTCCAGAAGCTATTTTTACCTGCTTCGCAAAAATGCGTTTCAGACGACCTTTGGTGTCAGACTCAGCCAGCATCAATACAATAATTTGCTGGGTTTGTGTTCGGCTTCGGACAGCTCGACCGCGTTGAGCAGGCTTAAATCCAAAGATGTTTCGGAGATACAGGTTTCGCCGAACACATTGCAATACGTCATGACGAGCTTCATGATGCCGCCGAATTTTTTCTCCGGCAGACTTGCCGACAGCTCGCGGATATCGCCAAAGACGCTGCCGTACACTTCTCCCGAAGCCAGCATATCCAAGCCGTCGCCAACGATGACCAATTTGCTGACTGCTTCAACAATAGCGCGTTCCGCCGCTTTATCAGACACGGACGACACTTGCAGGCGGATGTTTTTCGCCATGCCTTTGCCGTGGTTGCGGATAGTCAATGCCAGCATCTCCGGCTGTTCTTCCACGCTTTGCAGGGAAGCATGCAAGACGGGATGGACTTTTTCCTGCTGTATCAATTTTTCCCTGCGCAGCCATTCGTTCTTTTTCCGCGCAATGACCGAGACCGCCGTCCATGCCAACCACACCAGCGCAACGGCGCAAACCGCGGCAACAACGGGCGCCAAATCAGCAAGATAGTCTTTGGGGTTAAACCAAAGGCAGGCGGTCAGAAAGCCCGCAAAAAATATTACGACGTATAAAATCGGCGCGAAACGGCTTTGAATCGTAGCATGCATAGATTTTCCTGTTTGTGGCACAAAGGTCGTCTGAAACCGGACTGCCGCGTTTATCGCCATACAGCCGGAATTTCGGATGGCATTCTAACGTAAACCGTATTTTTCGGCGCAATTGAATAACAAGCGGTAACAGTTGGGAAATATACGGCACTTTGCACCCGGTTCCGAGACAGGCCCAACCCGTTTTCAGACGACCTCTTTCAGGTATTTGTCGTTTCGCACAGGAAAGCGAATCCGGCCTCACCCGCACCTAATCAAGGATTTTAATCATTGAATATCAACCAATTAGATACATTATTTCACACCGATATAAAACTTTTTCAATTTGTTGACAGTCTGTTACAATGCACTACTTCCGAACGGCGGCAAACCGTCCGTCATTCAAACTCAGAAAGGTTTTTATGGATAACAACTTTACCGAATCGCTGCACCAATTGGTTCAGAAAATCAATGATCCGATGTGGACAGGGCTGGTGTATGTCCTGTTGGGTGCAGGGCTGTTTTTCACAGTTGCCACCGGTTTCGTACAATTCCGCCTGCTCGGACGCAGTATCAAAGAGATGCTCGGCGGCCGCCAACAAGGCGATAATCCGCATGGTATTACGCCGTTTCAGGCTTTCGTTACCGGACTTGCCAGCCGCGTGGGCGTGGGCAACATCGCGGGCGTAGCGATTGCCATCAGCAGCGGCGGTCCGGGCGCGGTATTTTGGATGTGGATCACCGCATTGATCGGTATGAGTTCGGCTTTTGTCGAATCTTCACTGGCGCAGTTGTTCAAAATCCGCGATTACGACAACCATCATTTTCGCGGCGGTCCAGCTTACTATATTACCCAAGGCTTGGGTCAAAAATGGTTGGGCATCGTATTTGCATTGAGCCTGATTTTCTGCTTCGGATTCGTTTATGAAGCCGTTCAAACCAACACCATCGCCGTAACCGCCAAAGCCGCGTGGGGCTGGGACGAACATGCGGTCGGCGTCGCCTTGGTCATCATGACTGCGCCGATTATTTTCGGCGGTATCCGCCGCGTTTCCCGCTTTGCCGAAATGCTTGTTCCGCTGATGGCGACTTTATATCTGCTGATGGCACTCTACATCATCATCACCAACATCAGCCTGATTCCCCACGTCTTCGGTCAGATTTTTGACAGCGCGTTCAACTTTGAAGCAGCCGGCGGCGGCCTGCTCGGCGGCTTGATTTCGCAAACCATGATGATCGGTATCAAACGCGGCCTGTATTCCAATGAAGCAGGTCAAGGTTCTGCACCTAACGCCGCCGCGGCAGCCGAAGTCAAACACCCTGTTTCCCAAGGTATGATTCAAATGCTGGGCGTATTCGTCGATACGATTATCGTATGTTCCTGCACGGCGTTTATCGTTTTGGTTTACCAACAACCTTACGGCGATTTGAACGGCGCAGAGCTGACCCAAGCAGCGATTATCAGCCAAGTCGGTGCATGGGGCGCAGATTTCTTGGCAATCATTCTGTTTATGTTTGCCTTCTCTACCGTCATCGGCAACTATGCCTACGCCGAATCCAATGTGCAGTTCATCAAAAACCATTGGCTGCTGACCGCTTTGTTCCGTATGCTCGTTTTGGGCTGGGTGTATTTCGGCGCAGTCGCCAACGTGCCGCTGGTTTGGGATATGGCGGATATGGCAATGGGTACGATGGCATGGATCAACCTGGTCGCCATCCTACTCCTCTCTCCGCTTGCCTTCCTACTGTTGAGGGACTACACGGCGAAACTGAAAATGGGCAAAGACCCCGTCTTCAAACTTTCCGAACATCCGGGCTTGAAACGCAAAATCAAATCCGATATTTGGTAAACCCATAGCCCGGTTAAAAAGGTCGTCTGAAACACCATACAGCGTTTCAGACGACCTTTTGCCTTTTACCGAAAATATTTAATGCAATGACGGCTCGACCTTAGCTTTATCTCCCCAAACCAATCCGTTTCAGCCCTGCTGAAAATCCTTTATTCAGAAACCTGTATCTCCCTATCGATTCCCGTTACAATACCGCCCGATAAACCCAAAAATCTCAACAAGATAGCCCCAATCATGAACGCCTCACAACGCGAACGCTTCGTCAAACGCTGGCTCAACTCCTACGAACGCTACCGCTACCGCCGCCACATACACGCCGTCCGGCTCGGACTTGCCGTACTGTTTTCTACCCTGCTCGCCAAACTCCTCCACCTCCAACACGGCGAATGGATAGGCATGACCGTATTCGTCGTCCTCGGCATGCTCCAATTTCAAGGCGCGATTTACTCCAAAGCCGTCGAACGTATGCTCGGCACCGTCATCGGTTTGGGCGCAGGTCTGACCCTGTTGTGGCTCAACCAACACTACTTCCACGGCGGCATCCTCTTTTACCTGACCGTCGGCACCGCCAGCGCGGCCGCAGGCTGGGGTGCGGTCGGCAAAAACGGTTACGTCCCCATGCTTGCCGGACTGACCATGTGCATGCTTATCGGCGACAACAGCAACAACTGGCTAGACAGCGGCCTCATGCGCGCCATGAACGTCCTCATCGGCGCCGCCATCGCCATCGTCGCCGCCAAACTATTGCCCTTGCGTTCCACCCTCATGTGGCGGTTTATGCTTGCCGACAACCTGACCGAATGCGGCAAAATGATTGCCGAAATCAGCAACGGCAAACGCATGACCCGCGAGCGGCTGGAGCAAAACATGGTCAAAATGCGCCAAATCAACGCCCGCATGGTCAAAAGCCGCAGCCACCTCGCCGCCACCTCGGGCGAAAGCCACATCAGCTCCGCCATGATGGAAGCCATGCAGCACGCCCACCGCAAAATCGTTAACACCCCCGAGCTGCTCCTCACCACCGCCGCCAAGCTGCAAGCCCCCACCCTCAACGAACACGAAATCCGCCTCCTCGACCGCCATTTCAACCGCCTCCAACGCGACCTGCGCCTGACCGTCCGCCTCATCAAAGGCCACTACGCCCGCCGCATCCGCATCGACACCTCCATCAATCCCGAGCTGGGCAAACTCGCCGCCCGCCTCCATTACGAATGGCAGGGCTTCCTCTGGCTCAGCACCAATATGCGCAACGAAATCTCCGCACTCGTCATCCTCCTGCAACGCAGCCGCCGCAAGTGGCTGGACAAACACGAACTCCAACGCCTGCGCGAACACCTGCGCGAAACCCGCGAAGGCGATTTGGAAGAAGAGGTCGTCTGAAAACAAATCCTTTCAAAGAACCCGCCATATCAAAGAAAAACAGAAAACAGATTCAGCCAGACAACCCGCCAAGATTTTTCGAGAAGCGCTGCACCCACATTTAGGATGAAAATGTTTCCGCAAAAAAACCAGCGCGGCGAAAGAGAAGCAGAACAAAGACCAAGATTTCAGACGACCCCAAACCCTGCCATCTCCTGCAAAAAGGAAAAACGTATGGACTACCCCGCCCTGCTCGCCGTCCTGCAACAACACGCCAACCCCGAACGCGCCGTGCCGATGCAGGCATACATGAAACACCGCTTTACCTATTTCGGCATCGGCAAACCCCAGCTTGCCCGCCTGTGCAGCCCGTTTTTCAAAGGCGCCGCCAAACAGCCGGTCGATTGGGATTTCGTGCGCCGCTGCTGGGACGACCCGAACCGCGAATTGCAATACGCCGCGCTCGAATACCTGAAAAAAATGCAGAAGCACCTGACCCCGCAGGACATCCCGCGTTTGCAAACGCTGATTACCGAAAAATCATGGTGGGACAGCGCCGACGTACTCGATCGTATTGTCGGCGACATTGCCCTGCGCCACCCCGAAGTCAACACCGTCCTATTAGCATGGAGCACGGACGACAACATCTGGCTGCGCCGCGTCGCCATCGACCACCAACTGCTCCGCAAACAACGCACCGACACCGCGCTACTGGAAAAAATCATCTGCAACAATCTGGGGCAAAAAGAATTTTTCATCAACAAATCCATAGGCTGGGCATTGCGCGATTACAGCAAAACCAACCCCGAATGGGTACAAGGCTTTATCAACCGACACCGGCACAAAATGGCCAAACTGAGCTTGCGCGAAGCAAGTAAATACCTGCCGCCAAAGGTCGTCTGAAAACGTGAGCTTCAACGAAGTTAAACAAAGTTCCTACATAACTAAAATGTAAATAGCATCCTGCACTTACCTCTATCAAAGTGCAGGATGTTTTGTTTCAGGCTGCCTGAAACGCCCAAAAAACAGTATGATTCATTTGTTTTCTGTTTGGAGGAGTCATCCATGATTGCAGCTACCATCACCATCCAAGACCAAAACCTCGCCGGCAAAGTGCTGCACGAGCTGTTTTTGAAGTTCCGAACCAACCACATCAGCGCGGCGGAGCTGATTGCCGAACGCGTACGGCAGGAAGTCGCCGCCTATAACGACCGCGCCGCTGATGCCTTGCTGCGCCACAGCCTCGTTATCCCCACAGATCGCGGCGACATCGTGATTCGGGAAACGCACGGCAAAAAAGGCGCGCACCCGCAGCCTGTGGACGCGGAAAAGCAAATCGCCGTCGCCCTGAAAGCTTTTGAGCAGAACGCGTTTTTCATCCTTGCCGACAACCGCCAACTGGAAACGCTGGACGACATGGTGTACCTGCATGACGGACTGGTCGTCAATTTCATCAAACTCACGCCGCTGGTGGGCGGATAGGCAGCCTGAAAACCGCCGCGCAACGCTACCGTGCCTTTGCCGAAACCACCCGATACAGCCTGAATAGTGCGGACAAGAAAACCCTTACCGACGTTGTTCGTCTTTACCGCAAAATAACCAACACATTGATACGCAAGGAAAGTCCCATGACCCAAAACCAAACCGTGCAGATTTCCGACAGTCGCCGTGCCGAGTTCAATCAGCTTCTCGACGTACTGCAAAAGGAATGGCGCCAAAAATGTTTGAACGAATACGACACGATAAATCTGAAACTCTGCCCCAGCTTTGCCGAAGTGGAGAAAGCCGCGCCCGAATACCGTGTCGATTTCCTTATCCACTGCATTGATTTGATACGCGGCTGGGGGCGAAATAAAGTTTTTAACAACAAAGGCAGTGACAGGATACACAATTACGGCACCACCCGTGCGGCGGTGGCGATGGCTCTAGCGCGCAAAACGCTGCCGATGACAGAGCAGGATGTGCAGCGCATTTTTGCCGCCATGCTGGACGACAACGGGCTGTCCGAACGACAGGCAGATGACTATCCGCTCAAATATCTGATCAACCAAATCAAAAAACAGTTTCCCAATCCGAGCGAAACGCTTTCGGAATGCCTGAAAAACGCCTGCGACCGTTACCGCATCTTTGCGGAACACCTGTGGGACAAGAAAGCCGCTACCGCCAACCTTGCCGCTCTGGCGGAACTGGCAGGCGGTTCTGCTGAAGCCTGCTTCCCCGCCCAAGACGACGAGCTTGCCCAGTACGCCAATCCGCAGCTTGCCGCGCTGCCACCGGAACAGCAGGACGTATGGAGCAAGATCATTGCGCTTGCCCTATCCGCCAATGCGGGCAAGCCAAGCGAAAAATACCTGAAAGAAGCCAAAACGCTGATTGACACTCTGGGGGCGGACAGGTTCAAAAAGATGCTGCACGGCTGGATAGAATTTGTCTACGGTAATGAAGAAGTACGTATTGAAACCTTTACCCACGAATACAGAGGCGGCTCATACAACTACGACACCCATGTCCTGCCCGTTTGCAGCATCAACCAGACCGTGCTCAAAGGGCTGGTGTGGATGTGCAGCCATTTCCACGACAGCGCCACCCTGTCCGCTCTTACCCAGCTTGCGCTGCATTCATACGACAAAATCCCCAATCTCGGCGCGCGCTATGCTGCTATGGGCAACGCCTGCTTCTACGCGCTGTTCCGCTCCAAAGGGCTGGACGGCATCGCCTGCCTTTCACGCCTGCGCCTGCGGATTAAGTTCAGCAACGTGCAAAGCGCGATTGCCAAATATTTGGACGAAGCCGCTGCGCAGCGGGGCGTATCCCGCAACGAAATCGAAGACATGGCGGTGGACAGCTTCGGCTTGCAGGAAGGCTGCCGTGACTACGACTTCGGCGGCTACACCTGCCGTCTGGCGGTAACGGGCGTAGGCAAGTCCGAACTGCGCTGGTTCAAACCCGACGGCTCGCCGCAGAAAACCGTACCCGCCTTCGTGAAAACCGACCATGCCGACAAACTGAAAAAGCTCAAAGCCACACAAAAAAACCTCAACACCACGCTCACCGCCCAACGCGACCGCTTGGACCAAATGATGCGCTCCGAACACCGCGTACCGCTGGAACACGCCGAACAGTATTACTGGCAACACGGACTGATGTCCTGCCTCACGCGCCCGCTAATATGGCAGTTTTTCCGCGACGAAAACGATACGCAGGGTCGCGCTGCATTGTGGTTGGATGGAACATGGGTGGACGAAACGGGCGCGCAAACCGATGTTTCAGACTGCCTGCAAATCAGCTTGTGGCATCCCGCGCTTGCCACGCAGCAAAGCATCGCCCAGTGGCGTCAACTGCTGTTGGACAAAGAAATCCGCCAGCCGCTGAAACAGGCATATCGTGAAATCTATCTGCTCACAGAAGCCGAAATCAACACCAAAACATACAGCAACCGTTTTGCCGCCCACATCCTGAAACAACACCAATACATGACACTTGCCAAAGGACGCGGCTGGAGAGGCTCGCTGGCCGGCGCGTGGGACGGAGGCGACGATGCAACCGTATCGTTGGATTTACCCGAATACAACCTGCTCGCCCAATTTTGGACAAACGCGGTGGACAGCGAAGAAGCATGGACGGAAAGCTACATCTGGAAGTATGTCAGCACCGACCAAGTGCGCTTTTACCGGTTGGACGACGATTACAATGCTACCGCACTGGACTTAATTGATATTCCGCCGCGCGTGTTTTCCGAAGTGTTGCGCGACGTGGATTTGTTTGTGGGCGTGGCGAGCGTGGGCAACGACCCGACTTGGGAAGACAACGGCGGAGAGGCGCGTTTTTACAGCTACTGGCAGAGCTATTCCTTCGGCGATTTGGGCGAAGTCGCCAAAACCCGCAAAGCCGTACTGGAAACCCTGCTGCCGCGCCTGAAAATCGCCAAGGTTGCCCACATAGACGGTAACTTCCTCGTGGTACAGGGCAAACTGCGCACCTACAAAATCCACATCGGCAGCAGCAACATCCTGATGCTGCCGGACGACCAATACCTCTGCATCGTACCCGACAGCCGCAAAAAAGACGCATCCGACAAGCTGTTTATCCCGTTTGAGGGCGACAACACACTCTCGGTCGTCCTCTCCAAAGCCATGCTGCTGGCGGAAGACGACAAGATTACCGACAGCACGATTACCTCACAAATTCAGCGGTAAATTGGGACAGCCTGAAAAACGCAAATGCCTCCATCCTTGCGGTTTCAGGCTATTTTGGAACACAGGACGCGTAGGCAGCACATGCCCGCCCTACGACGAGAACACAAGGCATAGGTTGGGTTCAAACCCAACATTTTGGGAATATTTGACCGTTTTGTTGCGGTTTGAGCCGACCTGCGCTTGTTAAATATCTGCTGCCGAAGGTTGTCTGAAAAAGGCAGCCTGTCCTTCGAGTTATCAAATTTCAGACGACCCGAAACCTTCAACAACAAGGAAAAAACCATGCTTACCACCCAAGCAAAGCAACTGATGCAACAATATAAAACACAATTTATGCAGGACTGCGCCGAACTCACTCCAAAACTGACCGCCTTTATCCAAGAAATATTGCAGGGCAGGCATTGGTTTTTTTCGGATGAAAACAAAGCATTTGATCAGGCCGTGGCACTGATTATGGAATACGATTATCAGGATTTCTCTGTTTGCGGCTGGTTGCGCAACCAAAATGGCAGCTATTTAGGCGACCGCATCATAGACTTCCCCGAAGAATGCCTGCCTAAATTTGATGCAGATGTGGAAGACGAGATATACGGCTTGGTACAGGACGAGGACGAGAACGAAGAAGACGAAGAAGACGAAGAAGACGAAGAAGACGAAGAAGACGAAGTATGGGATGCTGTAGACGATTTTTACAGCGGGCTACACGAATATTTCAGCCATTGGTTTGCGAACTGCTTCCGAACAGCCGCGCAAAACACCGCCTCCACCCTGCCCGCCTATTTTTCTGTACACGACACCAACAGCTACACCAATCTTGCCACCATGCAGGAGGAACTTTGCGACGATATTGCCGAAAAATTCGGTTGGACATCGTTTTGGCAGGATGAGGCAACGTGAAATAGTCCGAAGGTCGTCTGAAAACTCAGCTTCAATACAATAAAACAGATTTTCCGAAGAAAACATAGTTTACTTTCCCATCCAACCCAACGACGAACCCCATGAAGTTTCTCAAAAAACTATGCGAACGAATTCTTGACTGGCTCGTCACCAGCAACATGGTGGGCTATGTGATATTGCTGGCCGGCTCCATTATTCTCGGACTGTTATTCGACGGGAAAATAATTCTGGATAAAGTCCTTGGCCGTGTGGATACGCCCTGGCGCCTTATTATCGGCTCATTTTTAGCGTTGGTTTCGCTCTTTGCAACTTGGCTTATTGAAGAAGGTTTAGCCGAGCAGACGTTTAAATTCAAACGGCGCGACAAATATCTGTGCGGCGCAATCGGCGGTTTGGTCAGCGCGCTACTGATCAAATGGACGTGGCAGGCAGCCTTGATGGGATTGTCGATCGGCATACTGCTGGCGGCGTTGATGAGATGGTTAAAATACTTTTTTCGAAATATGAATTGAACAGAGAATCCCTTTTCAGACGACCCTTTACCCCAATCCTTTGAAATATTCTCAAGAAACTGCATAACCGATTTTAGGATTGGTTCACTATCCTTGCCGCAGGCATACCGCTGCCGAACAATCGTCATGATAGGGAACCCTTTTTACTGCTCGGCGTAAGGCTTCCAACTTATCTAGCAAAGACGGGGAAGCGTTCCATAATGCTTCCAAGCGTTCATGAGGTAGCGCGTCGTGCAGACCGTCAGAACAAACCAAAACTGCCTCGCCTCTTTGCAGAGCAAATGAATCGGTAAAAATTTTAAAATGGGTTTCTTCGTCATCCGCTATCAGGCAGTGCGCCAAAGCATAGTACATATCGGCGTATTCCGTATCTGCCCGCGCTTCCCCCTGCTCGATTAAATCAGCCAACACCGTGTGGTCATGGCTTACCTGCCGCCAACGCCCCTCTGCCGATATATGGTAAACACGGCTGTCGCCGACATTGCAGATGCGGCACAAACCGTCCGACTCGACGACTGCCGAAGCGAAAGTCGAGGATGAGCCGACATATTCCTCGGCAAGCGTGTCGCAGAATCTGCCGTGCAACCTTCGCAGGAAACGCCCTTCCGCATCGCCCTCGCGCACGAAGGCGTCCAACCAAAACCGGCTGGCAAGATGCGCGGCAGGGCTGCTGGATACGCCGTCGGCCACTGCCAGCCGCACGGCATCATCCGCCTCGGACACGCGGGTTTTGTGCAGCCTGACCTGACGCACCGCCGTGCCGTCAAACAAGGCATCCTGATTGCGTGCTTTACCGGCACCGACCATTTGAAAATAGGCAAGCTGAAACATGGTAATCCTGACAATCCAATCCTGATTTAAATAAACCTACTTCGGCGCTTTTCGCAAAAACGGATTTCAACGCAAAGCCCCTTGTTCATTGGCGACAGTATATATCAATAATGCCGATGCGCTTCTCCCTAACGCCATTTCCCCAACCGGCCCAAACGTCTGGCAACAGGTCGTCTGAAAATACAGAAACCCATTTTTCAGACGACCTGACTTTGCCAAAGCAATCGATTTTATGTAAACTGGAAACTTCTTGTCGGAGTGCTGCTTGTTCCCGCAAACAGCTGAGACCGCATCAGCGGAATCCGTAGAACCTGTCGGGGTAATGCCTGCGTAGGAAACAAGCTGTCAAACGCCTTTTCAGGCTTCCGTTCCCTTTCCCGCATTTCCTGCCATTCGGTGGATTCCGCTCCCGTCTTATCTTTCGACTTCCCGATTGCACCATACTGCAAAGGAATCCACCATGCCCCGTATCGCCATTCTCGGCGGCGGCCTCTGCGGCCGTCTGACTGCTTTACAACTTGCAGAACAAGGTTTATCCATTGCCCTCTTTGACAAGGGCGGGCGCAAAGGCGAACACGCCGCCGCTTATGTTGCCGCCGCCATGCTCGCGCCTGCTGCGGAAGCGGTCGAGGCTACGCCCGAAGTCATCAAACTGGGCAGGCAGAGCATTCCGCTGTGGCGCAACATACGAGGTCGTCTGAAAACGCCGACCATGATGCAAGAAAACGGCAGCCTGATTGTGTGGCACGGGCAGGACAAGCCATTATCCAGCGAGTTCGTCCGCCATCTCAAACGCGGCGGCGTAGCGGATGATGAAATCGTCCGTTGGCGCGCCGATGAAATCGCCGAACGCGAACCGCAACTCGGCGGACGTTTTTCAGACGGCATCTACCTGCCGACCGAAGGCCAGCTCGACGGACGGCAAATCTTGTCTGCACTTGCCGACGCTTTGGACGGGCTGAACGTCCCTTGCCATTGGGAACACGAATGCGCCCCCGAAGACCTGCAAGCCCAATACGACTGGCTGATCGACTGCCGCGGTTACGGTGCAAAAACCGCGTGGAACCAATCCCCCGAACACACCAGCACCTTGCGCGGCATACGCGGCGAAGTGGCGCGGGTTTATACGCCCGAAATCACGCTCAACCGCCCCGTGCGCCTGCTCCATCCGCGCTATCCGCTCTACATTGCCCCAAAAGAAAACCACGTCTTCGTCATCGGCGCGACCCAAATCGAAAGCGAAAGCCAAGCCCCCGCCAGCGTACGTTCCGGGCTGGAACTCTTGTCTGCACTCTATGCCGTCCACCCTGCCTTCGGCGAAGCCGACATCCTCGAAATCGCCACCGGCCTGCGCCCAACGCTCAACCACCACAACCCCGAAATTCGTTACAGCCGCGCCCGACGCCTGATTGAAATCAACGGCCTTTTCCGCCACGGCTTCATGATTTCTCCCGCCGTAACCGCCGCCGCCGTCAGATTGGCAGTGGCACTGTTTGACGGAAAAGACGCGCCCGAACGTGATGAAGAAAGCGGTTTGGCGTATATTGAAAAATAAGTTTGAGGTCGTCTGAAAACGCCGCGGCATAGGTTTCAGAGCAAATCGGCACACCCCGACACCAGCCTGTATGAATATAATACGGCAAGGCGCGTCAACGCCAATCGTCATCAATCTACTTAATATCAGCAAGGTTTCCAATGAATCTGAAATCCCTGTATTTACTGCCTGCGCTCTTACTCGCCCACTCCGCCGCCCTTGCCGCGCCCAAGATTTCAGACGACCCCAAACCGCGTTCTGCCGAGAAAATCATTTATTTCAAACAAAACGGCAAATTCGGTGCGAAAACCACAAGCGGCAAAATCATCGTCCCTGCGCAATACCACTGCGAATTTATGTGCGAACACGTCAAACACGGCGAAACCGCCGACGGCGAGTTGCTGTTTACCGACAACAGCCGAGAAGTCCGGGGCAAAGTTGCCTATTCGCCCTTCTTCCTGCATTCGCGGCAAGGCAAGTTTTTATATCAGCCGATGATGTACGACTTGGCCGCAGACTATTTTTCGGAAGGCAAACGCCGCTATGTTTCAAAAGACGGCAAGGTCGGTTTTGCCGACCGCGCGGGCAACTTGGTCACGCCCGCCCAACACGATTGGGCAGGACCGTTTGAATACGGCTATGCCGTATTTTGCGACGGCTGCCGAGAAGTGCGCGTGGACGAAGAACACACCGCCGTACAGGGCGGCACTTGGGGCATGATGGACGCACGCGGCAATACCGTTGCCCCCAGCAACACTCGCCGCGCCGCTTCCGACATCGAACGAAACGGCAAATTTTATCCGCACCCGTTTGCCTACACCGCTGCCGAACGCGATATTTTGCAACGCATCAAGCGCTACAAAAACCTGATTGTCGGGCTGGAAGCAGTTCGCCATTCGCCATACAAAACTACCGAAGAACGCGCTGCCTACCGCTTTGAAATCGTGTCGCCACCAGTTCAAGGCTATCCGTATTACGAAATCGTCCTGTTTGACGGCAAAGGCAACACCGTTGAAGGTGAACGTTTTCTCGCCGGCGCGGACGGCAAACGGCTCTACGCCCTGCCGGTCGGAGAAGAAACACCGCAGCTACTGGAAACCCACCTGCGCCACGATATCCGCAGCACACTTGCCGAACAGCCCGAAAGACAGAAAAGCGGTCAGAACGACAATCCGTTTCGCTTGAAAGATTATCCCGAAGCAGAAGCCTTGTTGAAACGCAGGAAATGAGTTTCAGACGACCCCTATTGCTCCGTAAGAAATGAAAAAGGACACCCCATGACCTTCCCGCCCCTAAAATCCCCGCTCAAATTCTACGCTGTCGTTCCCACCGCCGATTGGGTGGAGCGCATGGTCAAAGCAGGTGCCGACACGGTGCAACTGCGCTGTAAAACCTTGTACGGCGATGAATTAAAACGCGAAATCGCCCGCTGCGTCGCCGCCTGTCGGGGCAGCCGCACGCAGCTTTTCATCAACGACCACTGGCGCGAGTCGATAGAAGTGGGCGCATACGGCGTACATCTCGGACAGGAAGACATGGACACCGCCGACCTTGCCGCCATCGCCGCCGCTGGTTTGCGTTTGGGTTTGAGTACGCACTCCGTCGCCGAACTCGACCGCGCCCTGTCCGTACATCCCAGCTACGTCGCCAGCGGCGCGATTTTCCCGACCACAACCAAGCAAATGCCCACCGCCCCGCAAGGCTTGGACAAACTGCGCGAATATGTGAAACAGGCAGGCAGCACGCCCGTCGTCGCCATCGGCGGCATCGATTTAAACAACGCCCAAGCCGTCCTTGCCACCGGCGTTTCCTCACTCGCCGTCGTCCGCGCCGTTACCGAAGCGGAAAATCCCGAAGCGGTGGTTAAAGCTTTTCAGGCTTTGTGGGATGAATAAGGTCGTCTGAAAGCCAAATTTCAGACGACCTGCTCAATTAGGATATTCGATTGCCGTCATTTCGGATGCCATACAGGCAGAAGCGGGCATAACGGCGTAAAAATAATCGGCGGATTCAGTTGTCCCAGCCTTCCACCACCAGTTTGCCGACCATATCCCCGCGTTCCAGCATCTCATGTGCGCGGCGCAGGTTAGCAGCATTGATGCCGTGCAGGACTTGGGTGGCGGTCGGGCGGATGATGCCTTCATCCACCAGCCGCGCGGTTTCGGCCAGGATTTCGCCCTGCCGTTCGATGTCTGCCGTTTCGCGTAGCGGGCGGGTAAACATAAATTCCCAATGCAGCGACAGGCTTTTGCCTTTGAGCGGGTTCACGTCCAACGTTTCGGGGTCGTCAATCAGCGCGATTCTGCCTTGCGGGGCGATGAGTTCCACGATTTGCGGCAGATGGCGGTCGGTATGGTTGGTGGAAAAAACAAACGATGGCGCGCCGATATTTAACGCGGCAACCTGTTCCGCCATGTTTTCATGATGGTTGATGACGAAATCCGCCCCCAATTCCTTCACCCACGCGCGGCTTTCGGGGCGGGAGGCGGTGGCGATGACTTGAATGTCAGTCAGCTTTTTCAGAAACTGGATGGCAAGCGAGCCGACCCCACCTGCGCCGCCGATTAAAAGCAGCACATTTGCGCCGCCTGCCACGGGTTTGTTGACGTCCAAGCGGTCGAACAGCGTTTCCCATGCGGTAATCGCCGTCAGTGGCAGCGCGGCGACTTGGGCAAAATCCAGCGAACGCGGCTTTTTGGCGGCAATGCGCGCGTCCACCGCTTGTAATTGAGCGTTCGAACCTTGGCGGTTGATGGCGCCCGCGTAATACACTTCGTCGCCGACTTTGAAATTCCGCACTTCGCTGCCGACCGCCTGAACAATGCCTGCCGCGTCGTAACCCAATACGCGGTACTGCCCTGCCGCAGGCGTATGTGCCGCCCGAACTTTCACATCGACAGGATTAACCGAAACCGCCTGCACGGCAACCAAAATATCGTGCGGCCGCAGCTCGGGTTCTGGCATTTCGATGTCGAGCAGGGCTTCAGGGTTGGAAACGGTCAAAGGACGGTTGAAACCGATGGCTTTCATAAGGTTCTCCTGTTAGGTCGTCTGAAAGTGTGTATCATGCGCCTGAAGCATATCATTAACAAGAACGCACTTGTTTTTCAGATAGTTACATAAAGGATACTGCCATGCCCCGCACACCGCACCCAAGCTACGACTGCGCCGAAGGCTGCTCGGTGGAAGCCGCGCTTTCCGTTATCGGCGGCAAATGGAAAGGCACGATACTCTACCGCCTGCACACGGACGGCACGCTGCGCTTCAACCAAATCCGCCGCATCCTGCCCGATGTGTCGCAACGCACGCTGACCGCGCAACTGCGCGCATTGGAGGCCGACGGCATCATTTTGCGCACCGTGTATCCCGAAGTCCCGCCACGAGTGGAATACCGCCTGACCGACTACGGCAAAACGCTTGCCCCCGTGCTGACGGCATTGAAGGAATGGGGCGACGGGTTCAAGCAAGGGCAGGCGCATCGCGAATAAAGAAACTTACCTACGAAATATCGAGAAACCATGAACATCATCTTAAACGGCGAACCCGCCGAACTTCACGGCACAACCGTTGCCGACCTCATCGCTCAAACCGCGCCGCAAAAGCCTTTTGCCGTCGCGGTAAATACCGGATTCGTCGCCAAAGGCGCATATGCGGAAACGGTTTTGAACGAAAACGACAAAGTCGATATTGTGCGGCCCGTAGTTGGCGGATAAGCGGTTTTACCTTTTCAGACGACCCCTGTCCCCAAAAACAACCTTACAAAGGAACCCATCATGCTCACCCTATACGGAGAAACTTTCCCTTCACGGCTGCTGCTCGGTACTGCGGCCTACCCGACCCCTGAAATCCTCAAACAATCCGTCCAAACCGCCCGTCCCGCGATGATTACCGTCTCGCTGCGCCGTGCGGGAAGCGGCAGCGAGGCACACGGTCAGGGGTTTTGGTCGCTTTTGGAAGAAATCGGCGTACCCGTACTGCCGAACACCGCAGGTTGCCAAAGCGTGCAGGAAGCGGTAACGACGGCGCAGATGGCGCGGGAAGTATTTGAAACCGATTGGATCAAACTCGAACTTATCGGCGATGACGACACGTTGCAGCCCGACGTCTTCCAGCTCGTCGAAGCGGCGGAAATCCTGATTAAAGACGGCTTCAAAGTGCTGCCTTATTGCACCGAAGACCTGATTGCCGGCCGCCGCCTGCTTGACGCAGGCTGTCAGGCGTTGATGCCGTGGGCGGCGCCGATCGGCACGGGTTTGGGCGCGGTTCACGCCTATGCACTGAACGTCCTGCGCGAACGCCTGCCCGACACGCCGCTGATTATCGATGCGGGCTTGGGCCTGCCCTCGCAGGCGGCGCAAGTGATGGAATGGGGTTTTGACGGCGTATTGCTGAACACCGCCGTTTCCCGCAGCGGCGACCCCATCAACATGGCGCGCGCCTTCGCACTCGCCGTCGAATCCGGACGGCTGGCATTTGAAGCCGAACCGGTCGAAGCGCGTACCAAAGCGCAAGCCAGTACGCCGACCGTAGGGCAGCCGTTTTGGCATTCGGCGGAATATTGACAAATAGCATATTGAGGGCATGTGAAAAGGTCGTCTGAAATTTCAGACGACCTTGTTTGAGGCAAGGACGGCTTTGTGTCCTTGTTGTGTTCCGCGCGGTAAGTTTAGAAGTTCGGGTAAAAACAAATTTTAAGAATACGGACAGAGGTTGTCTGAAAAAAGAAATCAGGCAAACGTTTACTCAAAGAGCTTTCCCTGCGCCAGCAACGCCTTCACGGGCGCAAAATCGCGGCGGTGTTCGGGCAATACGCCGTATCGCTGCAAGGCTTCGAGGTGTTGCGCCGTGCCGTAGCCTTTGTGTTTGTCGAAACCGTATTGCGGATAACGTTCCGCCAACGCATACATCTCGGCATCGCGCGCGGTCTTCGCCAAAACGGAAGCCGCCGAAATTTCCATGATTTTGCTGTCGCCTTTGACCACCGCTTCGGCATCCACGCCAAGGGCCTTCGGCACTCTATTGCCATCGATAAACACCTTATCGGGCTTGATCGCCAACCCGTGTACGGCGCGGCTCATTGCCAACATCGTGGCATGAAGGATATTCAGCTCGAAAATTTCTTGCGGATCGGCTTGCGCGACACACCATGCCAGCGCCTGTTCTTTAATCATAACCGCCAATGTATCGCGCTTTTTTTCGCTGAGTTTTTTAGAGTCGGTCAAACCGGGCAAATGGTAAGACGGCGGCAGGATAACGGCGGCGGCAAACACGCTGCCGACCAAAGGCCCCCGCCCTGCCTCGTCAACGCCGGCAATCAGGAAAGAATTTGTCATCGTTGTTTGAAAATAGAAAAATGGACATTATTTAAACTAAGGAGCAGCCGAAACGGAACACCTATCCCGCCAGCCGCCTAACCAATATATTTAACACAATAATCGCCGCAGCCTGTTTAGGTTTGCGCCTACGATATCCCCGTGCAGCGTTTCACAATGATAGGCGGCATCGGAAAATTTTACCTTGTTTGAAATAAGTTGATTCGTTATAACTGGCTGCATAGTATAATCAAAACCTTTGCCATATACCGAAATAAAGATGAAACCGATTTTTTACCGACTGATTTTGGCTTTCGGGCTGGGAAGCGCCGCCCTCTCCGCACAAGCCGGCTATATCTGCAAAGTGGACGGCAACGCAGTATTTACCGAGAAAAAAATCGGCAACGATTGCACCGAATCCCATACGGACGGCACTGCAAACGTCAGCCCTGAAGAAGCCGGCAGGGCCGTACCCGAGCGTGTCGACTTGAAAGAAGCCCTCGGGGAAGCCGCTCCCGAGCCGGGCGACATCAAAGTCTTGCCGCGCACGACGGGTGGCAGCGTAACCAACACGGCAGAAGCCGCCAATCCCCGTTTGGACATCAAATTGCGCAACGGCAAGCTTGGCGAAGCGACTTCCGTCGGCGACCTGAAAGCAGCCAAAGCCCGCGCCGCCGAGTTGAACCGCAAAGCCAAAATCCTGCCCGCACCCATCCTGCCGGCATCCAAACCCAAGCCGCAACTGACCCGCAAGCAAATCTTGGAAAACGAAGTCCGCAACGAACAAGTGGCTTTGGTCAGGGCGCAGGCGCAACTGAATGTCGCCAAGAAAAAAGGCGATCAGGCAAAAATCAGCCGTCTGACCCAAGCCGTCAACGACCGTCAGGCCAATATCCGCGCCATTGAAAGCGAAATGAAACGCTAAACGGACAACGGTTCGGAAAGTTTTTAATCCAAGCTTTTCGAACCATTTTCAATTGAAATCCATCATGCAGCCCATCCCCGACGACATCATCAAATTCCTACACGCCAACCATGTGATCAGCATTGCGGCAGCCGCAGACGGCGAAATTTGGAGCGCCTGCTGCTTTTATGTGCCCGATGAAGCGCAAGCAAGGCTGATTGTCCTGACTTCGGCACGTTCCAAACACGGCAGCCTGATGCTGAAAAATCCGAACATCGCCGGAACCATCGCAGGCCAGCCGGAAAATATCGCCAAAATCAACGGCATACAGCTGACAGCCAGTGCGCAACTGCTGACCGACGAAACAGAGAAAAAAGCAGCGCTCGCCCTCTATTACAAAGCCCATCCGCTTGCCCGCGCGATGAAAAGCGATGTTTGGTCGTTGCGTCTGGAAAACGTGAAATTTACGGACAACAAACTGGTTTTCGCCCAAAAAACCCTTTGGCAGCGCGAAGCCCAAAACGCCTGAATCATTAAACCCTTGGCGATTGGTTTCAACGTTGATGGGTTAAACCCAATACCCAAGGATAAAGGTTTTCAGACGACCCCTGCATACAAGGTCGTCTGAAAAACAGTGCCCAATCAAAAATCCTGAAACCGGCAAACGGATTTCAGGATTTTTGATATTCGGATCATCCGCACGTAAAAAAAGCGGCAGCCATGCCCTACCGCCCTTTCCTATCCGAAATCTCAATATCTCGCCATCGTCCCATCCACCTGCAAAGCCCAAGCATCAATCCCGCCTTGCAGGTTAAACAGATTTTCAAAACCCGCGTCCGCCAGATACATCGCCGTATGCAGGCTACGGATGCCGTGGTGGCAGTAAACGACAATCGGCAAATCGTCGTCGGGCAGCTCGTTTTGGCGCAGCGGAATCAGGTTCATCGGGATATGGATGGCGTCAGGCAGGGCGCAGACGGCAGTTTCCTCATCGGTGCGCACGTCCAGCAGATGGAACGCGCGACCTTCTTGCTGCCATTGTTGCAGTTGCAGCGGGGTGAGTTGTGGAATCGTCATGATGTTGTGTGTGTGAAATGATGGAAACGATGAAAGGTCGTCTGAAAACGTTTAGCCATGTCCGGCTGGTTTTCAGACGACCTTTGAGTTCAGAAAAGATTAAAAATCGAAATCGCCGAAAGGACGGTTTTCTTTGTCGTCCAAATGCGCGACCAGCGTGTCGAACAGGACTTTTTCTTCAAATTCGTTGCCCTTGCGCGTAATCAGCAGCGCGCGCTGTACCGGCTGACGGCCGACGATGACTGCCATGCGGCCGCCGTCTTTCAACTGTTCTTTCAATACGTCAGGCACGCGGTCCACCGCGCCGCCGACGTAAACCGCATCAAACGGCGCGCCCGCGGAAGGCTCGGTCAGCCCGTTGTTTTGCACATAATCGATATTGTCCAAAGCTAAGCCGTCCAACACTGCTTTGGCGCGGTTTTGCTGCTCGGCATCGAGGTCGTCTGAAACCACTTTACCCGCCAGTTTCGCCAAAAGCGCGGTCGCATAGCCCGAACCCGTGCCGATTTCCAAAACCGTATCGGTTTTAGTCAGCTTCAAGCCCTGCGCCAACCGCGCCACGATTTTCGGCTCGAGCATCTTATGACCGTTGGCAAGCGGCAGCTCCATGTCGGCATACGCCAAACCCTGCAAAGACTCGTTCACGAAACGCTCGCGCGGAATCTCCTCCAACGCGTCCAAAACGTCAAAATCCAATACATCCCACGGACGGATTTGCTGTTCGACCATATTGAACCGCGCTTTTTCAAAATCCATTTTGTGCTCCGTTAAATAATTGTTTTAGCAATGGCAGACATTATAAAACCACACTCCCGCCACGCCAACTTCAGCGCGCGCCGCCCGCCTGTTTTTCAGTCTCAAGCCGCCTGACGCGAAGCCTTAAACCGTTTCGCCAAAATCTTCGCCAGTTCGCCCAAATACAAAGCATCCGTTTCATCAAACTGCGCCAAATGCTCGCTGTCCACGTCCAACACGCCGATACAGCGGTCGTCTGAAAACAGCGGAACCACAATTTCCGAACGCGACAAAGACGAACAGGCAATATGGTCGGGATGCGCGTTCACATCCTCGACGACCATCGTCTCGCCCTTCGCCCAAGCCTGACCGCACACCCCGCGTCCGAACGGAATCCGCGTACACGCCAAAGGTCCCTGAAACGGCGCCAAAACCAATTCGTCCGTACGCGTATCGACCAAATAAAAGCCCACCCAAAACCAGCCGAACGCCTCCTTCAAAACCGCCGCCGTGTTCGCCAAATTCGCCACCCAATCCGTCTCGTCCGCCACCACAGACTCAATCTGCGGCAATACCTCCCGATAAAGCGCGGCCTTGTCCGAAGCCGAAAAATGAAGCGCGTGCATAGCCAGGTCCTATATATGTGTATATCAAGCAGTTATTATAAAACAGGTCGTCTGAAACAGCATTTCAGACAACCCCGGGCATCCCGTTTCAAGTTGCTAACCCGTCGCATATCCACTAAACTTCACGTTACATCACGCTACACGCAGCGTACAGCCAAAGAAACACAACACGGAGCAAAAAAGATGTATCACCAAATCGGAATGTGGGATCAAAAATGGGTCATCGGCAACTGGAAAATGAACGGCCGACTCCAAAACAACAACGCACTTATGCACCGCTTCCGCATCATGCCCACCGCCGAACGCGTCCTCATCGGCCTCGCCGCCCCGACCGTTTACCTGTTGCAACTGCACAACGCCATGCAGATTGTCCTCAACAACCGCATCCTCACCTGCGCCCAAGACGTCAGCCGCTTTCCCAACAACGGTGCCTACACAGGCGAAGTTTCCGCAGAAATGCTCGCCGATATCGGCACAGACATCGTCCTCATCGGACACTCCGAACGAAGCCTCTATTTCGGCGAGAAAAACGAAATCCAACGCCGCAAAATGGAAAACGTCCTCAACGTAGGCCTCATTCCCCTATTGTGCGTCGGCGAAAGCCTCGAAGAGCGCGAAGCCGGCAAAGAACACGAAGTCATCGCCCACCAACTCTCCGTATTGCATGGACTGAACACCAAAAACATCGCCGTCGCCTACGAACCGGTATGGGCAATCGGCACCGGCAAAGTCGCTACCGTAGAACAAATTGCCGACATGCACGCATTCATCTACAAAGAAATCTTGTCTTTGTGCGGAAGCGATGTTAAAATCCGCGTTCTTTACGGCGGAAGTGTGAAAGCAGACAATGCAGCCGACATCTTCGCAGTACCTCATGTAGACGGCGCATTGGTTGGCGGCGCGTCATTATCGTATGACTCATTTACCGCCATCATCAACGCAGCACAAGCCTCGTAGAAAACATATGGAAGCCTTTAAAACCCTTATTTGGATTATTAATATTATTTCCGCTTTGTCGGTGGTTGTGTTAGTATTGCTGCAACACGGCAAAGGCGCAGACGCAGGCGCAACCTTCGGGTCAGGCAGCGGCAGCGCGCAGGGCGTATTCGGTTCCGCAGGCAACGCAAACTTCCTGAGCCGCGCAACCGCCATCGCAGCGACTTTCTTCTTCGCAACCTGCATGGCAATGGTTTATATCCATACCCATACAAACAAACACGGTTTGGACTTCAGCAACGTACAACAAACCCAGCAGGCTCCGAAACCTGCCGCTCCCGCTGAAAACCAACCCGCACCTGCTGCACCCGCTCCTCAGCAGCAGAAATAAAAGTTTTCAAAATGCCGACATGGTGAAATTGGTAGACACGCTATCTTGAGGGGGTAGTGGCCGTAGGCTGTGCGAGTTCAAATCTCGCTGTCGGCACCAACACAAGAAACCGCTTAGAAAAAAATCTAAGCGGTTTCTCTTTTCTGTCCAACGCATCGGATAAAAAGAAAAACCGCTTACTATAGTGGATTAAATTTATAGTGGATTAAATTTAAATCAGGACAAGGCGCCGAAGCCGCAGACAGTACAGTAGTACGGAACCGATTCACTTGGTGCTTCAGCACCTTAGAGAATCGTTTTCTTTGAGCTAAGGCGAGGTAACGCCGTACTGGTTTAAAGTTAATCCACTATAATGCCCCTATCCGATATATCCCAAGTATTGCATCCAATGCATCTCCACAATAAAAACCAAACTCAATAAAGGCGAGGTTTGCAGACTATCTCTTGCTATCCCCCAAATTTCCGTTTGACCATACGGCATCGCCTTATTAAATCTCGTGAAATCAACCCCTCTCAAATAGGAAATCTTTGAAGCAAAAAGGATTGGCTTTACACCAGCGTACAGCCTTATCCCATCCACTCAAATTTTAAAAGCACCATTTTCCAGAACACTGAAAACAAGGCGAGAATTTCTTTCACGCCAAACCCATTCATTTTCCCCTGCCCTTTTCACTGTCTTCGGCTTCATCGCCCTCACCAGATTCAAAGTTCGTCCGTCATTATTTCCTTAGCATCATCCCCACCTTGCAGCACCAAACACTAATCCCCCGCCCCTCAAAATCGACATTTTGTTGATTCGTGATATATCTTTACTTAATTTCAATTAGCTTTGCGTAAATCAAATCCACTGTTTTCAAAAGAACAAATAGCACTTTATTGATAATGAGTATCGTGTTTTCATATACAGACGAGACAAGCCTTCTTTTCTCTGTTAAGGTAGGGCTTTCTGTCAGTTTATGCTGACCCCGATAGACTAAATCCGGAGTAACTTGATGAAATCCAATCTGAAATTAATCGTTCCCGCCGTCCTTATCGCTACCGCGCTGTCTGCATGCGGCAGCTCCGGCTCTAAATCTAAACCGGAAACTGCTCCGACTCCTACTGCGCAACAATCTGCTCCCGCGCCTGAAACGCCTAAAACCATGGAAGTCAATAATATTGAACGCACCAAGGAAGTGGCTTACAAATGCGGACCAAACGGTACTGATCCTTTGAATGTCATGTACGGCTTCCAAGGTGATGAGCCTGTGATTGCCCAAGTGAAATACCAAGGCCAGCTGACTCCGGGTCTTTCCCGCATCGTCGGCACCGGCAATGATGTCAATGGCTTCTGGGGTGAAGGCGTGGCATGGATTGCCAACCGCGCCAACTATGCCAACATCGACAAAGTGGACGGCAATATGCTGACTATCCGTCAACAAACTGTCGTCAACGGTCAAAACCAAGTCGTGGACAACATCATCACCAAGTCCTGCGTATTGGACCAAACCGCTACGGCCCAATTGAACAAAGCACCTGCCAAACCTGCTAAGGGCAAAGGCAAAGCGAAGAAATAAAGACGTTGTATAAAGCGAAAGGTCGTCTGAAAACTGAACTGGCCCCCAAAT
>NZ_KV838073.1:0-7240 GCF_001838645.1 Neisseria sp. HMSC70E02
GTGCAGGAGGCAGGGTTGCGCCCGCCAGCGTCATTACTTCGTCGTGTGCTTTCAAATAAGGTTTGCCGTCGCGCGCTGCATTAGGATTAATCGGCATGGAATAGGGGAAATTGTGGTTGTCCAAAGTGCTGCGTGCGGGTGCAGAGGTGGGACGAGAAGCGTCATATGCAAACGCAGAATGCGCTGTGATAACCGCCGTCGCTGCAAAACAGGTTTTTAGAATAGAGGAAGTTATTTTTTTCATAGCAATACTCTTGTCGATAATTAATCAGGATATTGTCTGTATGCGTGCAACAATAAACTGCTTGATGAAACAAGCTGATACATACAGGGGAGGCGAGGATAGCATGACAAGGGGGAAATGTAAAAAATTACTGTGGGATTATGAATATAAACTGATATTACTCAATTGGATTAAATTTAATAGGGCGATTTGCCCATGACTTGATGAGTGTCAGAGGATTAAAATAGAAAATACCCGCTTACTGACATTCATTACATCCGTGATGAAAAAGGTCGTCTGAAACCCGTGTAATTAGGTTTCAGACGACCTTTTGGCTGTCAGGTGTTGCTAACCTGCTTTTAAAAATTACGCTTCTTTATTTTCGGTCGCTTTTTGACGCAGGCGCAAGCTCAATTCGCGCAGTTGTTTGTCGTCTACCACATTCGGCGCGTTAGTCAGCAGACATTGGGCGCGTTGGGTTTTCGGGAAGGCAATCACGTCGCGGATGGATTCGGCACCGGTCATCAGCGTCACCAAACGGTCGAGGCCGAATGCCAAACCGCCGTGCGGAGGCGCGCCGAATTTCAGGTTGTCCAAGAGGAAGCCGAATTTTTCCTGTTGCTCTTCGGGGCTGATTTTCAGCGCGGCGAACACTTTTTCCTGTACGTCGGCACGGTGGATACGGATAGAACCGCCGCCGATTTCCCAGCCGTTCAACACCATGTCGTAGGCGCGTGCCAGGCAGTTTGCCGGGTCGGAAACCATCAGGTCTTCGTGACCTTCTTTCGGCGCGGTAAACGGATGGTGTACGGCAACGTAGCGGTCGGCGTCTTCGTCGTATTCGAACATCGGGAAATCGACGACCCACAAAGGTTTCCATTCGTCCACGAAGTAGCCGTTGTCTTTGCCGTGTTCCAAACCGACTTTGATACGCAACGCGCCGATGGCTTCGTTCACGACTTTGGTTTTGTCCGCGCCGAAGAAGATGATGTCGCCGTTTTGTGCTCCGGTACGCTCGATGATTTCTTTCAGGGCGTTTTCAGACAAGAATTTCACGATTGGAGATTGCAGGCCGCTGTCTTCGCCGTTGGAAAGGTTGCTGACATCGTTCACTTTGATGTACGCCAAACCTTTCGCGCCGTAGATGCCGACAAATTTGGTGTATTCGTCGATTTCTTTACGGCTGAATTTCGCGCCGTTCGGTACGCGCAGAGCGACCACGCGGCCGCCTTTCATGTCGGCTGCGCCACGGAAGACTTTGAATTCTTCCGTTTTCATCAGGTTGGTCAGCTCGGTAAATTTCAGGTTGATGCGCATATCGGGTTTGTCGGAGCCGTAGTAGAACATGGCTTCGGCGTAAGGCATACGCGGGAAATCGCCCAAGTCCACGCCCAACGCGTCTTGGAAGACTTGTTTTGCCATACCTTCGGTGATGTCCATGATTTCATCCTCGTTCAAGAACGAGGTTTCCAAGTCGATTTGGGTGAATTCAGGTTGACGGTCGGCGCGCAGGTCTTCGTCGCGGAAGCACTTGGTGATTTGGTAGTAACGGTCGAAACCTGCTACCATCAACAGTTGTTTGAACAATTGCGGCGATTGCGGCAAAGCAAAAAACTCGCCCGGATGAACGCGGCTCGGCACGAGGTAGTCGCGCGCGCCTTCGGGCGTGGAGCGGGTCAGCATCGGCGTTTCGATGTCGATGAAGCCTTGTGCGTCCAGATAACGGCGAACACCCATAGCGACTTGATAACGCAGGCGCAGGTTGCGCTGCATCACCGGACGGCGCAGGTCGATAACGCGGTTGGTCAGGCGCACGTTTTCGCTGATGTTTTCGTCGTCAATTTGGAACGGCGGCGTAGCGGCAGCGTTCAAGACTTCGATTTCTTTGGCAAGGATTTCGATTTTGCCGGAAATCATTTTGTCGTTGGTCGTGCCTTCGGGACGGTTGCGCACGCGGCCGGTAATGCTCAAAACGTATTCGTTGCGGGCGGAATCGGCAGTGGCAAACGCTTCGGGCGTATCGGGGTCAATCACGACTTGGACGATGCCTTCGCGGTCGCGCAGGTCGATAAAAATCACACCGCCGTGGTCGCGCCGGCGGTGTACCCAGCCTTTGACGGTTACGGTTTGGTCTAAGTATTGCTCGCTGATCAGGCCGCAATAGTTGGTACGCATAAAATCACCTTTTTATATTGTTCAATTTGAAAAGAAGGAAAAGGTCGTCTGAAAAAAGACACCTTAATTGTTTTGTTCTTTACGCCATTCTGCCTTCAGAAAATTTAATTCTGCTTCCGTGGGCTTACCGTAAATGTAGATTTGATCCGGATTGTCTGCAGAAAAGGAGTCATCATTTTTATAAACAACATGATAAGCAGCGATATGTTGCTTGTCAGTCAGAATATACATGTTGTTGCCTCCGCAGTTATGCGGTTGGCACATGGTGGTGTAGTAGTAGGTCTTGCCGCCGATTTTCACACTTTCCAGCGGCGGCATCGGACCTGCCATTTTACGCACCCAATTGTGCATGGGGGCTTTGGGTGCATGTTTGCCAACTTGTTCGTGCCAAAGTTTTTTGAAAGCAGGTTGTTTGTGCCAATCAAATAGAAATACCTCTTCGCCTTTGCTGTTGGTTACAGGTGCGGAGACGGCTAGATTGGGCAGAAACAAGGCAAGCAGTAAAGCAGATAAATATTTCATGTTTATATTTGGAGGTTGAATAAACTTTCAGGCTGTTGGTTTATGCGTTCAGCTCGTCTGAAAATTTCAGTCATCACGATTTTCCCAACGCCAAAGTACAACAGCTAAAAACAATAATGACAATGTAAATAGCCATGAATCAAGGCCAAAACGACCATGTGTCATGTGTTTGCCATCTCTAGTTTATTTTTCTAAACATCGTATTTCGGCTTGGGGCTTGAGCGGTAAGTCATCCGGCATCACCATGCCCAACGAAATCACATATTTCAATGCTTCGTCCACGCTCATATCGAGTTCGCGCACGTCGCTTTTTTTCACCATGATGTAATAGCCACCGGTCGGGTTGGGCGTGGTCGGCACATAGACGGAAAGATAGTCGTCATCGTGCGGCAGGCTGCCTTTGAGTTTGTCGGGAATATGCCCTGAAACAAAGGCAATCGTCCAAATATTGGGTTGCGGGAATGGAACCAGCACGGGCGTTCTGAACGAGCGGCTGCTGTCGGAGAGCAGGGACTCGGATACTTTTTTGACGCTGGAATAAATGGATTTGACGACGGGGATCCGTCCCAATAGGCTGTCCCATGCGGCGAGGATTTGACGCCCCAAAACGTTGGCGGCGAACACGCCGGTCAGAAATAAGACGACGATGGCGGCAATAATGCCCAGGCCGGGAATATTGAATCCCCAAAAATATTGGGGCTGCCATTGCTCGGGCAGCAGACTGATCAGCCGGTCTGCGGCAGATATGATATAGCTGACCGCCCAAATGGTTACGGCTATCGGCAGCCATACCAGCATGCCTGTAATCAGATATTTTTTTAATGCCTTGGCAACTTTTCCGCCTTCGGCTGTTTGTTCTGTCATCTTCTGTGTCATTCCGACAAATATCGCCCAAACGTTGCATTATACGCGTTTGGGCGATAGGAAACGAGTGTTTTTAATATGGGGAGGGTGTTTGTTTTGCTTTCAGACGACCTGTGTGCAACATGATGTAAAAGATCGTCTGAAAACGGGGTTGGGTGTCAAATTCCGTCCCAGTCGTTGAACATCAGACCGATGCCGATGCCGTTTTGTTTGTGGTTGTAATCAATCAGGCTTTCGCCGTAGCCGTGAAAGCCGCGCACGACGCCTTTGAGTTTGCCTTTAATCGGGAAAGTATAGGCGGCTTCAACCGCGCCGTGTCCGGTTTTGGGATTGTAGCGCAGCAGGGACGAAATATTTTGTTTGTCGTTCAGGCGGTATTGCAGCTTCAAATCGCCATAACCCATATAGTCGATAATGTCGGGATTGTCGTTGTTTTCGCCGGTCTGATCGAATGCGCGCATCCACACGCGCGGGATGACGGTCAGTTTGCCCCATTCCATCCCCGCCAATGCGTAAACGCGGTTCCATGAGCGGGATTCGGGACGGCTTTGTCCGTTGGATTGGTGGACGAAGCCTGCGCCGACCATCCGCAGTTTGCCGCCGAACGGCAAATCTGCCTTCACGGGCTGAGTCAGGAAGATTTCGGGTTCGTAATCGGTATTGCGGAACGGCGCGGATTTTCTGCCTTGGTTGTAAATCTGCCAATCGGATTTTTGGGTGTAGCCGAACCACAAATCCGCGCGGGTTTTAAACAAATCTTCGGCAATTTTGCTTTTGAACGAAACTTGCAGTTTGGTTTCTATGTGTTTCTGTTCGCTGAATTTTTCCTGATTGGTCGTGCCGCGCGAAGGGGAGTGGGGATGGAGGTTGGGCGAGCTGTTGTACCATGCGGGCATCAGGTACATGGGATTGTGCTCGCGCACGCTTAGCAAGCCGCGCGAGTCGTTTTTGTCCAAATCGTACATCAGGCTCAGCGGCGTGTAGGCATCGGCTGCGGTGCGGAGATTGTCTTCCGAAAGGGTGGATTGCTCTTTATTTTCGTCAAACACAATCGTCGCCGCCTTTTTCTCACGGCTGGTGCTGATGGTTTTGGGCAAATCGACCGGCGCTTTGGCGGCTTCTTCGCGAATGACGGGCAGCGGTGCTTGCGGCGGCAGTTGAGCCGAGTAAATGCTGTCGTAACACGCCAAACGGGTGGCATTGTCTTGAATGGAAGTACATTGCAAAGCCGTGTCGGCATAGGCGACAGGAGCGGCAGTTCCGCCGACAAGGATAAGCATCAAGGCGCGCCGGCATTTGGAGAATGACGGTTTTTTGTTCTTTAGGGTATCGCTTTGCGCCAAATCGTGTTTCAACATCTTGTTCATCATTTCATTCATGGGATTGCCGATTGGGTGTTTTCAGACGACCTTTTCCTGAACATCGGGATTAATCGTTTTAAAAACAGATTAAACCGCATTTTACCGCCTTTCGCTTTCTTTACGGCAGGTCGTCTGAAAAGTTTATATCAACTTGCATCACATACGGCAATGCCCCTGAAAGGTTAAGACCTCAGGGGCATCGTTATCTGCTTGCCTGTCCCGACGCGGTAACACGCCAAGGTGATGGGCGAAAAAGATTAAGCCAATGCTTTTACTTTGGCAGACAGACGGCTCTTATGGCGGGCTGCTTTGTTTTTGTGGAATACGCCTTTGTCAGCGATACGGTCGATGACTTTAACGGACTCTTGGTAAACTGCTTGAGCAGCAGCTTTGTCGCCGGCTTCAACTGCTTTCAACACTTTTTTCACTGCGGTACGGAATGCAGTACGCAGGCTGGCGTTGTGGGCGCGTTGTTTAACCGATTGGCGGGCACGTTTGCGGGCTTGTGCGCTGTTTGCCATATTGAATATCTCCTGAAAAAATAAATTCTGTAAACGCGCAATTTTAAAGACAGATTTCTCTATATGCAAGTATTTTCTCTGTTTGCGCGCGCAAATCGCCCGTATTTTGCCCAAAAACGACATCTTGTGCAACGCCGTTTTCCCGAGCCTAAGAAATCGTGCCTTATTTCAATAAAAATCAGTCAGATATTGCTTTGAGTTCTCACCTACTTCCATTACAATAGCCCCGCTTTGCGCCGGGGTATTGATGGGGTGCGGAGTGTTCATTTTCTGTTAACAATCTTTCATCAGGAATCTGCCCGTATGAAAAAATCCGTATTAGCCGTATTGGCGGCATTATCGCTGGCCGCTTGCGGCGGTGGCGAGAAAAAAACCGAGCAACCTCAAGCAGGCAGCGCGCCTGCTGCCAATGCCGAAGCAGCCGCCACCGATACTTTGAACATCTACAACTGGTCGAACTACGTTGACGAGAGCACCGTTGAAGACTTCAAAAAAGCCAATAAGCTGAAGCTGACCTACGACCTTTACGAAAACAACGAAACCCTCGAAGCCAAAATGCTGACCGGCAAATCCGGCTATGATTTGGTCGTTCCTGGCATCGCCTTCCTGCCCCGCCAAATCGAAGCAGGTGCTTATCAAAAAATCAATAAAGACTTGATTCCCAATTATAAAAACATCGATCCTGAGTTGTTGAAAATGCTGGAAACTGCCGACCCGGGCAACCAGTATGCCGTTCCTTATTTCTCCGGCGTCAACACTTTGGCAATTACGGCGAAGGGCAAAGAACTTTTGGGCGGCAAGCTGCCTGAAAACGGTTGGGATTTGCTGTTCAAGCCTGAATACACCAACAAGCTGAAATCATGCGGTATCGCTTTGTGGGATACGCCGAGCGAAATGTTCCCGATTTTGCTGAACTATTTGGGTAAAGACCCCAAAGGCACAAATCCTGACGATTTGAAAGCGGCGGCGGAAGTGCTGAAAGCCATCCGTCCTGATGTAAAACGTTTCAGCCCTTCTATCATTGACGAATTGGCGCGCGGCGACATCTGTCTCGCAGCGGGTAACGGCGGCGACTTGAACTTGGCGAAAGCCCGTTCCGAAGAAGTGAAAAACAACGTCGGCATTGAAGTTTTGACGCCGAAGGGTATGGGCTTCTGGATTGAATCTTGGCTGATTCCCGCCGATGCGAAAAACATCGCCAATGCCCATAAATACATCAACTACACGCTTGATCCCGAAGTGGCTGCGAAAAACGGCATTGCCGTTACCTTCGCGCCCGCAAGCAAACCGGCACGCGAGAAAATGCCTGCCGAATTGGTTAACACCCGCTCCATCTTCCCGAATGCTCAGGATATGAAAGACGGTTTTGTGATGCCGCAAATGAGTTCGGATGCGAAGAAACTGTCGGTTAATCTGTGGCAGAAGATTAAAGTCGGTTCGAACTAATGGTTTGATGTTTTGAAGTGAAAGGTCGTCTGAAAACCTTGAATTGGGGTTTTCAGACGACCTTTGCTTATGTTGGTTTCGTGGTGGGCGGTTGTATAGTGGATTAACTTTAAATCAGTACGGCGTTG
>NZ_KV838073.1:7340-38614 GCF_001838645.1 Neisseria sp. HMSC70E02
TGTCCTGATTTAAAGTTAATCCACTATATATGGATTTGGCTTTAATGTGATGTTCTTTTGTTTTATTTTGCGGCGGTATTGGCTGTGATTTGGTTGTCTTGTGTTGATTTTAAAGTGGGTTCACTCTGTTTGTAATGAATTGAGTGACAAAGAAAAAAGCACAGTTTAATCAAACTGTGCTTTCAGAATTTGGCACGCCCACGGGGAATCGAACCCCGGTTACCGCCGTGAAAGGGCGATGTCCTAACCGCTAGACGATGGGCGCGGATAAGTTTTGTTGGCGCACCCGGAGCGATTCGAACGCCCGACCCTCTGGTTCGTAGCCAGATACTCTATCCAACTGAGCTACGGGTGCATTTTCATCACTTCGCGACTGCGTCGTGAATCAAGAAGACCGAATAATATACAAGCTGTCGGCGGCTGTCCAGTATTTTCTGAATAAAAATATTTATAATAAAATAACAATATGAAAATAAAGGATATTAATTATCGTAAAATGCCCACTCCCGATAAATCTTGTGCCATTTTTGCGGCGGCGTTGTCTGTCATGCCGCCGACAAAGTCTAAGATTTTCATGTAGGCTCGATACAGGCTGTCGGTTTCTTGGATGGGGTCGTGGTTTTTTAACAGATCAAGCGCGAGGGATTGGCGCACATCGACCTGTTTTTGCGCAATCATGGCGTATGCGGCGGGAACCAATAAATCCAAAATAGAACCGAGACACGGAAAAGTGGCGATTTCGGTCATGAGTTTGGTGCGGTGGCGGAAAATGCGCGTGCGGGCAAGTTCTTTCGCTTTTTCCAAGGTGTTTTGAACCTGCGGGCTGCACAACGCCAACAGGTCTTTGCCTTTGAAATTGCCGTTTAGCAGGTCGGATTGGTGCATCATGAAGGTTTGGGCGACGTCTTCTATCGCTTTGCCGATGGCGATGCCGCGCAACATGGCGCAACGCTGGCGGCTGGATTGCGCGTGCCAGGTGCTTTCTTCAAAAGTGAGTTCGGATAATACGCTTTCGATTTCGGCGTCGCTCAGCAAATCCAGTTCGACCGCGTCTTCCAAGTCTAAGAGGGCGTAGCAGATGTCGTCGGCTGCCTCCATCAGGTAGGACAGGGGATGGCGTACCCAGCAGTCTTTGCCTGATTCAATCAGCCCCAATTCGTCGGCAACGCGACGGATGAAGGGTAATTCGGTTTGGTAAATATTGAATTTTTTTCTTCCGTTGGGGTGTTGCGTCGTCCAAGGGTATTTCAGCAGTGCGCCTATGGCGGCGGACGTCAGGCGCATGCCGCCTGCGTCGGGATACATTTCCAAACTTGCCGTGATGCGCAGGCTGTGGGCATTGCCTTCATAGGTTTGGATGTCGTTGCGTTCGGCGTCGTTTAATGTCTGTAAAAACGGCTGGTTTTTAGGATCGCGGAACCAGTCGCGCAATGCGTCTTCTCCGGTGTGTCCGAACGGCGGGTTGCCTAGGTCGTGCGCAAGGCAGGCGACTTGGACGACGGCGCCGATATCGCTCGGCGTATTGTTTTCCGGTAAAAAGCCGCCTGCCTGCAGCATCACGCCTACGCGGTTGCCGATACTGCGCCCGACGCTGGCGACTTCGACGCTGTGTGTGAGGCGGTTGTGGGTCAGGTCGTGTTCGGCTAGAGGGTGGACTTGGGTTTTACGTCCCAATCTGCGGAATGCGCCGGAGAACACGACGCGGTCGTAGTCGATATGGAAGTCGGTACGCAAAGCGTCGGCTCCTTCTTGGGTGGAAGGTGTGACGGTCGGGATGATTTCGCCGTTTTTCGTGCGGAAACGTTGTGTGGAGAGTAGATTTTTCCAATTCATCTGCATGAAATTGCTCCTTGCGGGTTTTCGGACGAGCTGTGTAGGATGGACGGGATATTACTGCATTGCGGGACGGTTTGAAATCCCGATTGGCGTAGGGCGGCTGCTTGGGTTGCGGGTCTGAACAGGACTTTGTTTTTCAGTTACAATACGCGCTTATTATAATGATCGACAGTTTGAAGAGACGCGATGAAAGAACATAAGGCCCGGAAACGCTTCGGGCAGAATTTTTTGCAGGACACGCGGATTATTGCCGATATTGTCAACGCCGTTCGCCCGCAGGCGGATGATGTGGTGATTGAAATCGGACCGGGCTTGGCGGCAATTACCGAGCCTTTGGCGAAAAAGCTGAACTGCCTGCACGTTATCGAAATCGACCGCGACATCGTACGTCGTCTGAAAACGCTGCCGTTTGCGGATAAGCTCGTGATTCATGAAGGCGATGTATTGCAGTTTGATTTCAACAGCATCGCGGGCAAAAAGAAAATCGTCGGTAATCTGCCGTACAACATTTCCACGCCGCTTTTGTTCAAGCTGGCGGAAGTGGCAGACGATGTCGTCGATATGCACTTCATGCTGCAAAAAGAAGTGGTCGAACGCATGGTCGCCGCGCCGAAAAGCAACGACTACGGCCGCTTGGGCGTAATGCTGCAATATTTTTTTGATATGGAGCTGTTGATTGACGTGCCGCCCGAATCGTTTGACCCTGCGCCGAAAGTGGATTCTGCAGTGGTGCGCATGATTCCGGTGAAACACCGCATCGGCAAGGCGGACGATTTCGAGCATTTCGCCAAACTGGTGAAACTCGCCTTCCACCAACGCCGCAAAACCATACGCAACAATTTAAAAGAACTTGCCGGCGACGAGGATTTGCAGGCAGTCGGCATCAGCCCGCAAGACCGCGCCGAACACATCGCGCCGGAGAAATATGTGGAACTGAGCAATTATCTCGTCCGTAAGGTCGTCTGAAAACATTTGGAAACAACATGATTAAATTCAAAAACGTACATAAACATTTCAAAGACCTGCACGTCATCAACGGCGTCAATCTGGAAGTGAAGCAGGGTGAGGTGGTGGTGGTTTGCGGACCTTCGGGCAGCGGCAAATCGACGCTCATCCGTACCGTCAACCAGCTTGAAAGCATTGAGAGCGGCGAGATTTGGGTGGACGGTATCAATGTTGCCGATCCGCAAACGGATTTGAACAAGGTGCGTGAGGAAGTGGGTTTTGTGTTTCAAGGCTTCAATCTGTATCCGCATCTGACCGTATTGGAAAACATCATCCTGTCGCCGATGAAGGTGAAAAAACAAAGCCGAGAACAGGCTGAGGAAAAGGCGATGGAGCTGTTGGAACGCGTGGGTTTGGCGCATAAAAAAGACGCTTTCCCCAGCCAGCTTTCCGGCGGTCAGCAGCAGCGCGTGGCGATTGCGCGCGGGTTAGCGATGGAGCCGCGCGTGATGCTGTTTGACGAACCGACTTCCGCGCTCGACCCGGAAATGGTCGGCGAGGTGTTGAAAGTGATGCAGGACTTGGCGGAAAGCGGCATGACCATGATGTGTGTTACGCATGAAATGGGCTTTGCGCGCGAAGTGGCCGACCGCATTATTTTTGTGGATAAAGGGCAGATTTTGGAAAACGAAACGCCTGAAGAGTTTTTTACCAATCCGAAACACGAACGCGCCAAACAGTTCTTGCAGCAAGTAATGACGCATTAACAGTTTGCCAAAAGGTCGTCTGAAAGACAGATTTGGGCTTTCAGACGACCTTTGGTGAATGCAACCGACATCTCTAAAGACAAGACAATAAAACAATGAAAATGACAGACATTCTTCATAGGTATTATGGTGACTTTGATCTGATAAAGGAAAAATGGAATGAAGACTATGAAAGCATTTTGATTAAGACAAAGTATGATCAAAAATATAAAAGATGTCGTTTGGCAAAGAAAACACCCAAAAAAGAAGGCTACTTTACAGTCTTTTGGAAAAAAGACCAAGAGAACAAAAATATCCCTTATACCGATGAGGACTTGGGCGATGAACTGATTATTGTCGTGATAGACGGCTGTCATTGCGGTTTATTTATAATTCCCAAAGAGGTGGCTATCAGTAAAAAAATTCTCTCTACAAAGGATTGTAAAGGAAAGATGTCCATGCGATTTTATCCACCCTGGTGCACAAATTTAAATAAAACAGCCCAGAAAACACAAAAATGGCAAATGGATTATTTTAGAATAGATATAGACGGTAAAGAGACTATCTCCGATTTTGCCGTTTTAAAGGAAAACCATGTATTTTGTTGACCGTACCGCCGTCGTGCTTAAGCCGACCACCCGTTTTTTGGAATGGCTGAAATCCGCCGATGAAAATATGCCCGACCTGACCATCGAGCAAATCCGTGCCAACTGCTCCGTATTCCTTGTGCCACAGTTTGACGAACCGGAAGCCGTGATTGCCTATTTTGACGAACGCTACCAACAGATTTTCGAGGCGGAGCTGGCAGGCTGGGACATCGACAAAAGCAAGTGGCCGCAAGACATGAGCCTGAAGGCGTTTTGGGAATTTTTCGATACCGAAATCCACGATATGGTTTTGGACATGGAAGAGGCGGAATTGAGCATTACGCCCGTGTTTGACAACATGATGTAGGGCGATGCGCGCTTTTCAGACGACCTTGAAGCCGTCCCGTTCTTTAAAAGCCTTGTCCGTCTTGTTGCATTTGTCCGCAGTGGCCGTGTGCCTGATATGGTTTTACGGCTGGATGATGTGGTTCGGGCTGGCGGCGTTGGCGGGCAGTTTTGCTCACGCTTGGCGCGTGGTGAATTTGCGGACGGTGGGTGCGGTAAAGAAAATTGCCATCGACCGCCATGCGCGCGCTTCCGTATTTTGCGGAGACGGAGAAGGGCAGGGCGCGGTGTTGGACGGTGCGACGATGCTGACCCCTTACGCTTTGTTTTTGCAGTGGAACGCCGATGGCAAAACGATACGGCAATGCGTCACGCCCGATATGGCGGATAAGGAATCTTACCGTCGTCTGAAAGTTTGGGCGCGCTGGTGTCAGGCTCAGGATGCCGGGCATCCGCTTTAATTCGGTAAAGCGGTTTTCCGCCTTGTTCTCGTCAAATTAAACCCAATATAAAAACAGTCCACACAAGCAGCCGAAGCCGTCCCCATTATGACGAAACGACGGTTTCAGACGACCTTTTGAAAAACGAAACACACATGAAAACATTACAAGACTGGCTCTCGCATTTGGAAACCGCCCACAGCGGCGGCTTAATCGACATGGGCTTGGAACGCACGGGCGAAGTGAAAAAACGCATGAAGCTCGAGCCGCAATGCCCCGTCGTCGTTGTCGCGGGAACAAACGGGAAAGGTTCGGTTTGCGCCTATCTGACGCAGATTTACAAACAGGCAGGCTTCAAAGTCGGTACGCTGACCAGCCCACATTTATTGCGTTACAACGAACGCATCGCCGTCAACGCCGAGCCGGTTTCAGACGACCTTATCACCGCTTCTTTCGAGCGCATCGAAGCGGCGCGCGGCGAAATATCGTTGACTTATTTTGAATTCAATGCCTTGGCGGCGGTCGATATTTTTATACGCGAACAAGTCGATGTGATGATATTGGAAGTCGGCTTGGGCGGACGTTTGGACGCGGTCAATGTGTTCGACTGCGATTGCGCGGTGGTTACCAGCGTGGATTTGGACCATCAGGCGTTTTTGGGCGATACGGTCGAGCAGGTCGGCTTTGAAAAAGCAGGCGTGTTCCGCAGCGGCAAACCCGCAATCTGCGGGCAAAACCCTGCGCCCGAATCGTTGGTCGCACACGCCGAAGCCATAGGCGCGAAACTGCTGATGGTGCAGCGCGATTTCGATTTCGCCTCATTGGAAAACATCCAATGGAACTACCGCTTTCATCCGCAGCATTCAGACGACCTCGCGCGCAACCGCAATTCCCTGCCGTTCCCCGCATTGCGCGGCGCATACCAGCTTTCCAACGCAGCCTGCGCACTGACCGTGTTGGAATGTTTGAACGACAAATTGCCGGTGGACATCGGCGCCATCAAGCGCGGATTGCTGCTGGTTGAAAACCCCGGACGCTTCCAAGTCCTGCCCGGCCGTCCGCTGACCGTTTTGGATGTCGGACACAACCCCCACGCCGCCCGCGCCCTGCGCCGCAGCCTGATTAATTTGGCGTTTGCGCAAAAACGCACCGCCGTGTTCAGCATGCTGTCCGACAAAGACATAGACGGCGTGTTGGAAATCGTTAAAGACCAGTTTGACGAGTGGTATATCGCGCCTTTGGACGTACCGCGCGGCATGACGGCGGAAGCCTTGCAGGCGAAACTGGAAGCACAAAATATCGAAAATATACAAACTTTTACCTCCGTTCGCGAGGCGTACCGCGCAGCTTTGGCTAAGGCGGGCGAAAATGATAGAATCGTTGTTTTCGGCTCATTTCATACCGTTGCCGACGTGATGGCGGCGTTGTAAAAGGAAATCTCCATGTCTGACAATAAGCAAAATGAAGTTCTGACCGGTTACGAACAGCTCAAACGCCGCAACCGCCGCCGCTTGGTTATGGCATCGGGGTTGGTGGCGGCATCGACCGTTTTATTGGGCGTCGCCCTGTCAACCGGACCGGAAAACAAGCCGGAAGAAAACGCCCAAACTACAACCATCCAACAAAACAACGCCAACGCAGAACCTGCCAACCTGGCGGATGCGACCGTGTTGGAGCCTTCTACCAAAGAAGATTTGGAAGCAGCGGCGGAAGCGGCCAAAAATGCCGATGCCGAAGTAGCGGACAAACCGCAGGAAACCGCCGCGCCGGAGCAAAATGCGCATGCGCAAGCCGAGCCGCAACCTGATGCGCCACCAGCCGCGCCCGAAGATGTAGGCCCGCCTTTGGTGTTGATTAACGATACCTTGTCAGACAGCGACATCAAAGGTTTGGAAGAGTCTGAGAAAATCCAAAAAGCCGAAGCCGCCAAACGCGAAGCAGCCGAGCGCCGCGCGGAAGAGCGCCGCCGTAATCGTGAAGAGCAGCGTAAAGCGCAGCAGCTTCAAGCCCAAGAAGCAGCGGAACGCGAAGCCAATGCCGCGGCGCGTAAACGTGCGCTTCAAGCTGCCAAAGCCGAGAAGGCGGAACGTGCCGCCGCAGCCGAACGCAACAAGCTGGCACAGTTGGAAAAAGCCGAGAAAGCCGTTGCCGAACGTAAGGCATTAAAAGCCAAAGAAGAAGCGGCGGCGAAACACAAAACGGCAGCGGAAAAAGCCAAAGAAACCGTCACAGCATCCGCATCCGAACCTAAAGAAAGAATTCGGGTAGATGCCTCCAAATATGAAAAAATCGAAACAGCCGGCAAAAAAGCTTCCGCAGTAAGGGAAGCCGAAGCGAAAGTTGCCAAAGCCAAAGCCGAGCAGACGGCCAAGGCAGAGAAAACCGCTACCTCTACTGCTGAAAGGTCGTCTGAAAAGGCAAAAACCAAAACCGCCGAAGTCAAATCAGGTAAAAAAGCCGCCATTCAGGCAGGTTATGCTGAAAAAGAACGCGCCTTGAGCCTGCAACGTAAAATGAAAGCAGCAGGTATCGACTCAACCATTACCGAAGTGATGACGGATAAAGGCAAGGTTTACCGCGTCAAATCGGGCGCATACAAAAACGCCTACGACGCCGAGCGCGACTTGAACAAACTGCGCGTACACGGTATTGCCGGACAGGTAACCAATGAATGATATTCCGTTAGCCGACATACTCGCCTTCGGCGTGATCGCGGCGTGTATCGTGATGTCGATGATACGCGGCGTCATTGCCGAAGCGGGTTCGCTGTTTGCGTGGGTGATTTCCTTTTTGTTGGCTAAAACGTTTGCCGTGCCGTTTTCGGAAGTGGCGTTTAAATCGATTCAACCGCGCGCCTTGGGCGTCGCCATCTCGTTTGTCGTGATTTTCTTTTTGGCGCGTTTTTTACAGCAGTTTTTACGCACTATACTGACCAACGCAGCGTCATCGATGGGCTTGGGCAGCGTCAACAGAGTATTGGGCGGCGTGTTCGGCGCAGCCAAAGGCGTGTTGCTGGTGACTTTGGCGGTCATGGTCTGCGCCCACACCGATTTGCCGGAAACGGAAGATTGGCAAAGCTCGTACAGCATTCCTTATTTCCAATCATTGTCTGAAGTCATTATGCCTTACCTGCCCGGTCAGAAGGACAAGGCGGAAGATAAGGCGGAATCGTAAATCCACCGGTTTCAGACGACCCCGATTACATCAAAGGTCGTCTGAAACCGGTTTTTCATGAGTTATAAAGTTCGGCAGCTATATTTGCCGAACGCGCTGCTTATAGTCTGAATCTCCGGTAGAGGTGTGGGCGGATTGATAATAAGGCGGTGAAATAGACGTATTTTATGATGAAGTCGGATTGTGTTTCCGATGTCTTGTTTTGTCGGACTGATTCATCAATCAGTCATGGTCCGTATCTGATTTCAAACTGAACGGGCGAATGATTGTCAACAATTTGGGCAACGTTGTCCGATTTATTCTATAATTCTGTTTTCCAAGTTAACCTCGAATTCGGAGAAGACGATATGTGCGGTGTATTAGGTTTGGTCAGCCATGAGCCGGTAAACCAGCTTCTGTACGACGGTTTGCAGATGTTGCAGCACAGGGGGCAGGATGCGGCGGGCATTGTGACGGCGGAAGGCAGCACGTTCCATATGCACAAAGGCAAAGGCATGGTGCGCGAAGTGTTCCGTACACGCAATATGCGCGATTTGATCGGCAACGCGGGCATCGCCCACGTCCGTTATCCTACGGCGGGCAACGCGGGCAGCAGCGCGGAAGCGCAGCCTTTCTACGTCAGCTCGCCTTTCGGCATCGTTTTGGCGCACAACGGCAACCTCACCAATACCGCCGAACTGTATGAAAACGTGTGCAACAAACACCTGCGCCACGTCAACACCAGCTCCGATTCCGAAGTTTTGCTCAACGTATTCGCGCACGAATTGCGCCGCGAAGTCTCTAAAAACGCCAATCCCCACCGGCTCAATATCGACAATATTTTCAACGCCGTTGCCGAAGTCCACCGCCTGGTGCGCGGCGCATACGGCGTGGTTGCCATGATTGCGGGCTACGGCATGCTCGCTTTCCGCGATCCTTACGGCATCCGCCCGCTGGTGTTGGGTTCGCAAACCGACGAGGCAGGCAGAAAATCCTATGCCGTCGCCTCCGAATCTGTTGCCTTCAATGCGCTTGCCTACGATTTGGAACGCGATATCCAGCCGGGCGAAGCGGTATTCGTCGGCATTGACGGCACACTGATTGCCCGTCAATGCAGCGACCGCGCCAAACTCAGCCCCTGCCTCTTCGAATACGTCTATTTTGCTCGTCCCGACTCCGTGATCGACGGCGTATCGGTTTACCAATCGCGTTTGGACATGGGCGTGTCCTTAGCGGAAAAAATCAAACGCGAGCTGCCCGTGGACGACATCGACGTCGTGATGCCCATTCCCGACACCAGCCGTCCCAGCGCGATGGAACTTGCCGTCCACCTCAAAAAGCCTTACCGCGAAGGTTTGATTAAAAACCGCTATATCGGCCGCACCTTTATCATGCCCGGTCAGGCGACGCGCAAAAAATCCGTGCGCCAGAAACTCAGCCCGATGGAAACCGAGTTTGAAGGCAAAAGCGTATTGCTGGTGGACGACTCCATCGTGCGCGGGACGACCAGCCGCGAAATCGTCGAAATGGTACGCGCAGCGGGCGCACGCAAGGTCTATATTGCCTCCGCCGCTCCCGAAGTGCGCTATCCCAATGTGTACGGCATCGACATGCCCACGCGCGAAGAATTGATTGCTAACGGGCGCAGCGCGGCGGAAATTGCCGCCGAAATCGGCGCGGACGGCATCGTTTTCCAAAATTTGAGCGATTTGGAAGCCGTCGTCAAAGCACTCAATCCGAAAATCGAATCCTTCGATTCGTCCTGTTTCAACGGCATCTATCAAACCGGCGACATCGACCAAGCCTACCTCGACCGCCTGTCCGCCGAGAAATCCGGCTGCGGCGGCTTGAAAGTCCACCCGAGCAGGATGGAACACAGCATCAGCATCAGCGATGCGGGCGACGAAGAATAAAACCGGTTTGAACGATTAAGGCAAAAGGTCGTCTGAAACGGGGTCATGTTTCAGACGACCTTTGTATAGTGGATTAACTTTGAATCAGGACAAGGCGACGAAGCCGCAGACAGTACAGATAGTACGGCACCGATTCACTTGGTGCTTCAGCACCTTAGAGAATCGTTTTCTTTGAGCTAAGGCGAGGTAACGCCGTACCGGTTTAAAGTTAATTCACTATATTATTTTTAACGGCAAGATTATGAGTACCGAAACCAAAAACTACATCACGCCCGTCGGTTGGCAGGCGTTGAAAGACGAGCTGTATCAACTGGTCAATAAAGAGCGTCCCGAAATCGTCCAAATCGTCAACTGGGCGGCAAGCAACGGCGACCGCAGCGAAAACGGCGACTATCTTTACGGCAAACGCCGTATGCGCGAAATCGACCGCCGCATCCGTTTCCTGACCAAGCGTTTGGAAGCCGCCGTTGTCGTCGATCCCGAATTGCGCGAAGCGACCGACCAAGTGTTTTTCGGCGCAACCGTCGGATTGTTGCGCGGCGACGGGCGTGAGCAAACCGTCAAAATCGTCGGCGTCGATGAAATCGATACCGCGCAAAACAAAATTTCTTGGATTTCCCCATTGGCGCGTTGTTTGATTAAAGCGAGGGAAGGGGATGAAGTCGTCTTGAATACGCCGGAAGGGCGCGAAGAGATTGAAATTTTGTCGGTGGAATACATACGGATTGATTGAGCGGCAGCCAGTGTCATGCCGTATTTGTTGTGATGAAAAGGTCGTCTGAAAACATCAAGGTTTTCAGACGACCTTTTGTTTGAAGCCGCCACTTCGCAAACTGACCTGTCCGCTGGATGTAATAATCTTTCTTTTGAGCCAAAGCAAGGCGGCGCGACCGCATTTTAGGTTTAATACACTATTGTTTTTTATCCGATAAGACCGTAAACCGGCATCCCCCGACACTGCCCTACCGCGACAGTTTTGCCGTCTTTCAAAAGCGGCGTTCCCACCTCAATCCACTTTAAGGAAAATCATGGCTTCGCGCGATTTATACCCACAGGAAATTTTACAGGTCGTTCTCGATAAAAGCTGTGCCAAGGCACAATCCAGCGTTTCCACGCTGGCGGTTTTGAGCGTTTTGGCAGGCGGATACATCGGCTTCGGTTATCTGGCTTATTTGAAAGTGGTCAGCGGCATTCCGCACGAATGGAGCGGCTTGGCGACTTTACTCGGCGCGGCAATGTTCCCCATCGCCTTGATCTGCATCCTGCTCGGCGGCGGCGAGCTGGTAACGAGCAATATGATGATTATGTCTCTGGGGCGTTTGGCAGGGCGGATTTCCACAAAAATGCTGCTGCGCAACTGGGTCGTCGTGTGTCTGGGCAATTTGGCGGGAACTCTGGCGATGGCGTTTTTCCTCGGACACTACGTCGGGATGACCGAAGGCAGCGTGGCGGAAAAAACGATTGCGGTGGCGGAAGCCAAAGTCCATATGGATTTCGGCAGGGCTTTCGTCTCGGCGGTCGCGTGTAACTGGATGGTGTGTATGGGCGCGTGGCTGCACTTTGCCGCCAAGCATACGGCAGGGCGGATGTTGGCGATTTGGTTTCCCGTGATGATTTTCGTGTTAAACGGTTTCCAACACCTTGTCGCCAATATGTTCGTCATCCCCGCCGGTATTTTGGCGGGCGCAGATATTACATGGGGGCAGTTTTTCTTCAACATGATTCCCGTGTTTTTAGGCAATGTCTTAGGCGGCGCATCGTTTGTCGGCGCGTCGTACCTTTATACTTATAAAGATACGCTGAAAGATTGTGCCGAATAATCTGCCTTTGAGCATACAAAACCTGCTTCAAAAGCAGGTTTTGCCGTTTCAGACGACCCCCGCGCCGATTTTCGACACAGTCCGTCTGATATAATGCCGCCTCAAAATAATCAGATACATGAAACACATGACTCAAGCCTCCCTCCCGCTCCGCCGCCTTTCCGTCGCCCCCATGCTCGACTGGACGGACAGACACTACCGCTACCTCGCCCGCCAGATTACCCGCAACACATGGCTTTACAGCGAAATGGTCAATTCCGGCGCCATCGTTTATGGCGACAAAGACCGCTTTTTGATGTTCAACGAAGGCGAGCAGCCCGTTGCCCTGCAACTGGGCGGCAGCGACCCGTCCGATTTGGCGAAAGCGGCCAAAGCCGCCGAAGAATACGGCTACAACGAGGTCAACCTCAACTGCGGCTGCCCCAGCCCGCGCGTACAGAAAGGCTCGTTCGGCGCGTGTCTGATGAACGAAGTCATGCTGGTTGCCGACTGCCTCAACGCCATGCAGGACGCGGTCGGCATCCCCGTTACCGTCAAACACCGCATCGGCGTCGACAGACAAACCGAATACCAAACCGTCGCCGATTTCGTCGGCACACTGCGCGACAAAACCGCCTGCAAAACCTTCATCGTCCACGCCCGCAACGCATGGCTGGACGGACTGTCCCCCAAAGAAAACCGCGACGTTCCGCCGTTGAAATACGATTACGTTTACCGCTTGAAAAAAGAGTTTCCCGAGCTGGAAATCATCATCAACGGCGGCATCACCACCAACGAAGCAATCGCCGGACACCTGCAACACGTTGACGGCGTAATGGTCGGCCGCGAGGCGTATCACAACCCGATGGTCATGCACGAATGGGACAGGCTGTTTTACGGCGATACCCGCAGCCCGATTGAATACGCCGATTTGGTGCAGCGCCTCTACACATACAGCCAAGCCCAAATCCAAGCCGGACGCGGCACAATCTTGCGCCATATCGTCCGCCACAGCCTCGGGCTGATGCACGGCCTGAAAAACGCCCGCACCTGGCGGCGTATGCTTTCTGACGCGACGCTGTTGAAAGACAACGACGGCAGCCTGATTCTCGAAGCGTGGAAAGAGGTCGAGCGGGCGAACGTATGGGAATGGCGCGGGTAAGTTGATTTTCGATTGCCGCTGTCCGGCAGCTGAAAATCGCCTCTTCTCCGCAAAAATGAGAGGTCGTCTGAAAACAGAACAGGTTTTCAGATGACCTCTCTTTAGCCCATATGACACAATTGGCCCAGTCTATTATAGTGGATTAAATTTAAATCAGGACAAGGCGCCGAAGCCGCAGACAGTACAGATAGTACGGCACCGATTCACTTGGTGCTTCAGCACCTTAGAGAATCGTTTTCTTTGAGCTAAGGCGAGGTAACACCGTACTGGTTTAAAGTTAATCCACTATAAAATTCCCGTTTCAGACGACCTTTAAGAAAGAAAATTATGTATCACGCATTCGGCGGCGCGGCAGGCGTCCGCAACCTGACCGACCGCTTTTACGACCTGATGGAACTCGAGCCGCAATACCGCGCCCTGCGCCAAATGCACGGCGAAGACATGACGCTGATTCGCGAAAAACTCTACGAATTTTTCAGCGGCTGGCTCGGCGGCCCGCCCTTGTTCGAGCAGAAATACGGCCATCCCATGCTGCGGGCGCGGCACATGCCCTTTGCCGTGAATATGCAAGTGCGCGACGAATGGGTCGCCTGTTTCGCCCAAGCCATGAACGAATTGGAAATCGGCAAAGACCTCGCCGAGCCCGTCCTTATCCGCATTTTTGCGATGGCGGATTGGATGCGCAACCAAAACGAAGAAGGCGTAGAACCGCCCATGCCGCCGATGGCGGTCGATCCCACAATCCGCATTCCCGAGCTGAAAAACGTCTTAAAGCAATACAGCGTGGACGGTTATTTTAGGGAATTTGCAGACTAAGGTTCATCTGAAAATGCCGATATCGATTAATGAATACAAGAGAGTATGTAATGAAAAAATGGTTAGGAAAGATCGCAATTGTTTTGTTTGGATTAGGGCATATGGCTAATGCAAGTAACATCCCAAATTTTGCAGAAACAGAACTAGAGGCAAAACAAGGCAATGCTGCATCGCAATTTAATTTAGGTTTGATGTATTACTCAGGGAAAGGAGCGCCCAAAGATTATAAACAGGCAGAACATTGGTTCCGTAGAGCAGCAGAGCAAGGGGACGTGGATGCGCAGACCAATCTAGGAGGGTTGTATTATCAGGGAAAGGGTGTTGTCCAAGATTATAAGAAAGCTAAATATTGGTTTCAAAAAGCTGCTGCACAAGGCTTTGCTAAAGCCCAATATGATTTAGGATTAATCTATTTTTTGGGTAAGGGTATAGAGCAAGATTACGGGCAAGCAGCTCAATGGTATGAAAAGGCAGCAAAACAAGGATATCTTGATGCTCAATATGATTTAGCCATTATGTATGATAACGGATTAGGTGTCGGTAAAGCACCTGAGAAGGCGTTCCAATGGTATCGAAAGGCGGCGGAGCAGGGAGATAATCAAGCACAATATACCGTAGCTACAAGATATATGCATGGTTTAGGCGTGCAAAAAGATTTTAAACAGGCGGTGCTATGGCTACATCGTGCAGCAGATCAAGAAAATATCAAAGCTCAATTAGATCTTGGCGTGGCTTACAGCCATGGATTCGGTGTTCGTCAAGATGATAAGCAGGCACTGTATTGGTATCGCAAGGCAGCAGAACAGGGAAATGCAGAAGCTCAATATAATTTGGGTTTGATGTATGAAGAAGGACAAGGTGTATCCGAAAATCGAAAAGTTGCCAAAGAGTGGTACAAGAAGGCCTGTGATAATGGATTACAAGATGGTTGCAATGACTACCGACAGTTGAATAACGAAGGACATTAAACCTTTCTCAAAGGTCGTCTGAAACACATAGATAAACCCAAAAACATTCTGAATAAAAAAGGATTTTGAGATGAACACCTTATTGAAAAACATGATGCTTGCCTTGCTGTCTTTGGGCATGGGGCAGGCAGCTTGGGCGGATGATATTCCTGATTTTAGGGGAACCCTTCAAGCGGCGGAACGGGGAAATGTGAAAGCTCAAAATAATTTGGGTGTAATGTATGAAAAAGGGCTGGGCGTCCATCAAGACTATACACAGGCAATGAAGTGGTATCGTAAGGCGGCAGAACAAGGGGCTGCCACAGCCCAATATAATTTGGGATTGCTGTATGCCAACGACTCCAGTAACCATCAAGACTACGCACAGGCGGCAGAATGGTATCGCAAGGCTGCGGAACAAGGGCATCCCTCTGCTCAAAATAATTTGGGTGCAATGTATGCCAATGGGCAAGGAGTCCGTCAAGATTACTTACAGGCAATGGAGTGGTATCACAAGTCGGCAAAACAAGGGTATGCTCCGGCCCAAAATAATTTGGGTGTAATGTATGAAAAAGGACAAGGTGTTCGTCAAGACTATGCACGAGCAGTGGAATGGTTTCTCAAAGCAGCGGAACAAGGGACGGCTACCGCCCAATTTAATTTGGGTTTAATGTATGAAACAGGACGAGGCGTCCGCCAAGACTATGCACAGGCAGCGGGGTGGTTTCGCAAGGCTGCGGAACAAGGGGATGCCTATGCCCAACATAATTTGGCGCTTATGTACGCGTTTGGTCGAGGCGTCCCCCAAAATTATACAATTGCCAAAGAATGGCTTGGCAAGGCTTGTACCAATGGAGATCAGCAAAGTTGTGACGCTTACCGTACATTGGATTAAGTAGGATAATGAAACCTTTCCCAAAGGTCGTCTGAAACACATAGACAAACCCAAAAACATTCTGAATAAAAAAAGGATTTTGAGATGAATACCTTATTGAAAAACATGATGCTTGCCTTACTGGCTTTGGGCATAGGGCAAGCGGTTTGGGCTGATGATGTGTCGAATTTTAAGAAAATGCTTCAAGCTGCAGAGCAAGGAAATGCCGACGCCCAATTTAATTTGGGTGTGATGTACGACAATGGGCGAGGAGTCCGTCAAGACTATGCACAGGCAGTGCAGTGGTATCGCAAGGCGGCAGAACAAGGGTATGCTCAAGCCCAATATAATTTGGGTGTGATGTATGATCAAGGGCAAGGCGTCCGTCAAGACTATGCACAGGCAGTGCAGTGGTATCGCAAGGCGGCAGAACAAGGGTATGCTCAAGCCCAATATAATTTGGGTGTGGCGTATAAAAAAGGTGAAGGCGTTCGTCAAGACTATGCACAGGCAGTGCAGTGGTATCGCAAGGCGGCAGAACAAGGGTATGCTCAAGCCCAATATAATTTGGGTGGAATGTATGTTCAAGGGCAAGGCGTCCGTCAAGACTACGCACAGGCAGTGCAGTGGTATCGCAAGGCGGCAGAACAAGGGTATGCTCAAGCCCAATATAATTTGGGTGTGGCGTATAAAAAAGGTGAAGGCGTTCGTCAAGACTATGCACAGGCAGTGCAGTGGTATCGCAAGGCGGCAGAACAAGGGTATGCTCAAGCCCAATATAATTTGGGTGTGGCGTATAAAAAAGGTGAAGGAGTTCGTCAGGACGATGCACAGGCAGTGCAGTGGTACCGCAAGGCGGCAGAACAAGGGCTTGCAGAAGCCCAATTATATTTGGGGGTGATGTACGACAATGGGCGAGGAGTCCGTCAAGATTATGCACAGGCAATGCAGTGGTATCGCCAGGCGGCAGAACAAGGAGATGCTCACGCCCAATTGGCTTTGGGCTTGAGGTATGCCACTGGGCAAGGGGTCCGGCAAGATATAGTGATTGCCAAAGAGTGGGTTGGTAAGGCTTGTGATAACGGAATACAGCTAGGTTGCGATGCTTACCGAGAATTGAATCAGGCAGGATATTGAATCTTTATCCCAAGGTCGTCTGAATATTTAGGACAAAACCAAAATGACTTTCCAAAACAAAAAAATCCTCGTCGCCGGACTCGGCGGTACGGGTATTTCCATGATTGCCTATCTGCGCAAAAACGGCGCGGAGGTTGCCGCTTATGATGCGGAGCTGAAACCGGAGCGCGTGTCGCAAATCGGTAAGATGTTTGAAGGGCTAGTGTTTTATACGGGTCGTCTGAAAGATGCGCTCTCCAACGGTTTCGATATTTTGGCGCTCAGCCCCGGTATCAGCGAGCGGCAGCCGGATATCGAGGCGTTCAAGCAAAACGGCGGGCGCGTGTTGGGCGACATCGAATTGCTGGCGGATATTGTGAACCGCCGCGGCGACAAGGTGATTGCGATTACCGGCAGCAACGGCAAAACCACGGTAACGAGCCTGGTCGGCTATCTCTGCATTAAGTGCGGGCTGGATACCGTTATCGCGGGCAATATCGGTACGCCGGTTTTGGAGGCGGAATTGCAGCGCGAAGGTAAAAAGGCGGACGTGTGGGTGTTGGAGCTTTCCAGCTTCCAACTGGAAAACACCGAAAGCCTGCGCCCGACTGCGGCGACGGTGCTGAATATTTCCGAAGACCATCTCGACCGCTACGACGACCTGCTCGACTACGCGCATACCAAAGCCAAGATTTTCCGTGGCGATGGCGTGCAGGTTTTAAATTCAGACGACGTGTTCTGCCGCGCCATGAAACGCGCCGGGCGCGAGGTGAAATGGTTTTCGTTGGAACACGAGGCCGATTTTTGGTTGGAACGCGAAACGGGTCGTCTGAAACAAGGCGATGAAGACTTGATTGCCACGCAAGACATCCCACTGCAAGGTCTGCACAACGTCGCCAACGTTATGGCTGCCGTCGCCTTGTGCGAAGCCGTCGGTTTGCCGCGCGAAGCATTGCTCGAACATGTCAAAACCTTCCAAGGCCTGCCGCACCGCGTGGAAAAAATCGGCGAGAAAAACGGCGTGGTGTTCATCGACGACAGTAAAGGCACGAACGTCGGCGCGACTGCCGCCGCGATTGCCGGTTTGCAAAACCCGCTCTTCGTGATTTTGGGCGGTATGGGCAAAGGGCAGGACTTCACGCCCCTGCGCGACGCGCTTGTCGGCAAGGCAAAAGGCGTGTTCCTGATCGGCGTCGATGCGCCGCAAATCCGCCGAGATTTGGACGGCTGCGGTTTGAATATGACCGACTGCGCCACTTTGGAAGAGGCGGTTCAGACGGCATACGCCCAAGCCGAAGCGGGCGATATTGTGTTGCTCAGCCCCGCCTGCGCGAGCTTCGATATGTTCAAAGGCTATGCGCACCGTTCGGAAGTGTTTATCGAGGCGTTTAAGGCTTTGTAAGGTCGTCTGAAAGATGAAAAGAGGGTTGAAAATCGGCTTGGCGGCGGTTTTGCTTTTGGCAGTCGCTGCCGGAGTGGTTTGGTATTCCATGCCTATCCGTTCCGAGCAGACCGTTGCGACATCAGGCGAGTCATCCGTTGCCGAGTCAAGCGAAACGCCGCTTCCCGAAGATGCCGTTATCGACAGGTTGGTCGTGCATAAAAGCAAGCGCACCATGTCGGCGTACTCGAAAGGCAAGCTGCTGAAAACCTATCCCATTGCGCTGGGCAAGCAGCCCGTCGGGCATAAACACTTTGAAGGCGACGGCAAAACGCCCGAAGGGAAATACCGCATCAACGATCGCAATCCCAACAGCGCATACCACAAAAATCTAGGCGTTTCTTACCCTAACGAAACCGACAAAGCCTACGCGGCGGCACAAGGCAAAAGTCCGGGCGGGCTGATTAAAATCCACGGCATCAAAAACGGCTGGGGTTCTATCGGCAAAAAACACCTGCAAAGAGACTGGACCAACGGCTGCATCGCGGTAACGGACGAGGAAATCGACGAACTCTACCGCAGCGTGAAACACAACGCGGAAATTGAGATTTTGCCGTAAACCTTGTACGCCATCGCCTCAAAGGTCGTCTGAAAACGTCAAGGCGGTTTCAGACGACCTTTTTGCAGCAGCGGCAAACTTGTTCTTTTCCTTTATCCGGTGTGACTGTTTCTTAAAAATTGCCTATGCGGGCAAACGGCGAGGCGGCGGGCAGCCATGCCTGACCGAAAAAACGTGTGTTTATCAATCCGAAAGGAAAACCCATGAATTTTCAAGACTACATCCGTTACGATGCTGTCGGTTTGGCAGAGCTGATCCGCAAAAAAGAAGTCTCCGCCGATGAAGTGTTGCAGGCTGCTTTGAGCCGCTTGGACGAAGTCAATCCCAAGCTCAACCTGTTGGCGCATGATTTGCGCGAACGCGCGGCGGCGTGGCAGGGGTCGTCTGAAAATGCCGATACGCCGCTGGCGGGCGTGCCGTTTTTGCTCAAAGACCTGCTGGCGGATTGGGAAGGCGCGCCGACATGGTCGGGTTCGCGCATGATGCAGCATTACATTGCCAAGCAAAACAGCGATTTGACCCAAGCCTATCTCGATGCGGGGCTGCGCGTGTTCGGCAAAACCACCACGCCCGAATGGGGCGCGTATCCCGTTACCGAAACCGAAATTTACGGCATCACGCGCAATCCGTGGCATTTGGACTACACCGCGGGCGGCAGCAGCGGCGGCGCGGCTGCGGCAGTGGCTTCGGGCGTCGTCCCCGCAGCGCACGGCAGCGACGGCGGCGGTTCCATCCGCTTACCCGCGCACAACTGCGGCGTGTTCGGGCTGAAACCCACGCGCGGCCGCAGCAGTTACGCGCCGAACGCATCGGAAGCATGGCAAGGTTTGGTATGCGACCATGTCTTGACCCGCAGCGTGCGCGACAGCGCGGTTTTGCTGGACATCGCCGCCCAAACCCAAGAGCGCGCCCTGTATACCTGCCCGCCGCCGCCCGAAAACGGTTTTGCAGACAGCCTGAAACAAGAAACAGGTCGTCTGAAAATCGCTTTTTGGAAGCAGACATGGTTTGGCGGCGGCAACGACGAAGGCACGGAAGCCGCGTTCGCCCATAGTTTGAAACTGATGCAAGATGCGGGACACGAATTGGAAGAAGCCACGCCCGATTTTGCACCGCTCGAACAGCTCAACCGAGCCGCCCGCGTCATCGTCATGGGCGAAACGGCAAAACTGTTCTACCAATATCAATACGAAACCGGACAAAAACTGCCGCACCGCCTGCTTGAGCCGACAACGTGGGCAATGATTGTGCAGGGGCGGCAAATCAGCGCGGGTGAAATGGCTTGGGCGCGCGACGTGATGCTGGCGCAGGAACGTGCCGCCAAAGCATTTTTCACGCGCTACGACGTGTTGATGACGCCCGTCTGCCCGCGCACCACGCCGAAAATCGGCGAGATGATGCCGCCGCCCGCCGCGCAAAAAGCCATGCGCCTGCTGTTCGGCACGCTGCGCTTGGGTTTCCTGTTGAAAAACAACCCGTTTTTGGAAAAAGAAGCCGCCGCCGCGCTGCAATACGTCGGTTATACGTCGCCGCTGAACATGAGCGGCAACCCCGCCATGAGTGTGCCGCTCTACCGGCATAACGGACTGCCCGTCGGTACCCAGTTCGCCGCCGCCCACGGGCGCGAAGACACGCTGCTTGGCCTCGCCGCGCAGTTGGAACAGATACAGCCGTGGGCGGAAATACCGCAAGTGGCGTAGGATTTGCATTGGATAAAAAGCGGTCTGTTTGATCGAGGAAAAGATTCATAAAAGGTCGTCTGAAAACATCAAAACGTTTTCAGATGACCTTTTTTGTGTTTGTGATGGGTAGGGGAGGGCGCAAAGAACGCCGGAATCCGACTGTCTTTAAAGAATCTGAATTGTTGCTTTGGCAAGAAACCTTTAGAATGACGTTTTTCTGATTCACGATATTTTTTCAGACGACCTTCGATGTCCCGATTAGGCGGAGGGTCGTCTGAAACGCTTTGTTCTGGTTGTTTCGGGGCGGATTTTTCCGTCTGCCCCTATACGGATGTTTTTCATGATTAGTCTTTCCAAACTTCTCGACCGCCCGATTTCTTTGGACGGTCGGAAATTCGATGTGTCACTGTTGTGGATGGTCGTTTTGATGACCGCCTTCAGCCTGGTGATGATTTATTCTGCGTCGATTGCCTATGCCGCGTCCGAAGGCGGCAATCAGTTTTCTTTTGTCAGCAAACAGGCGATGTTTGTCGGCGCGAGCGTATTGGGCTGCCTCGGGCTGTCGCTGTTGAGCATGAGTTTTTGGCGGAAAATCATTCCGTTTTATTTTGCTTTTTCCGCGATTTTGCTGGTGGTCGTGTTGTTTGTCGGCCGTGAAATCAACGGGGCGACGCGTTGGATACATATCGGGCCGCTCAATCTTCAGCCGACCGAGTTGTTCAAGTTGGCGACGGTTTTGTATTTGTCCAGCCTGTTCACGCGGCGTGAGGAAGTTTTGCGCAGTATGGACTCTTTGGGTTTGAAACCGCTGTTTGTCGGTTTGTTCAATGCTTTTATGTGCCCGTTCAGCAAGGAAGCGCGTCAGAAAACTTGGCAGAAGCTGAAGAAGTTTAAAAACATCCTGCTGCCTATCGTGATGATTGCGCTGGGTTTGGTTTTTGTGATGGCGCAACCTGATTTCGGCTCGTTTGTCGTGATTGTGTCGATTACGATGGGTATGCTGTTTTTGGCGGGTTTCCCGTGGAAATATTTTGCCGTCTTGGTACTGAGCGTGCTGGGGGGGATGGGCGTGATGATTTTGGCGGCGCCCTACCGTATGGCGCGCGTGTCGGCATTCTTGGACCCCTGGGGCGACCCTTTGGGCAAAGGTTATCAGTTGACGCATTCGTTGATGGCGATTGCGCGCGGCGAATGGTTCGGTCAGGGCTTGGGCGCGAGTTTGGAAAAACGCTTCTACCTGCCCGAAGCGCATACCGACTTTATCTTTGCCGTTATTGGCGAGGAATTCGGGTTTGTGGGGATGTGTATTTTGGTGTTCTGCTACGGCTGGCTGGTGATGCGCGCATTCTCCATCGGCAAGCAGGCGCGTGATTCCGGGCTGACGTTCAGCGCGTATGTCGCCAACGGCATCGGTATTTGGATAGGGATTCAAAGTTTCTTCAATATCGGCGTCAACATCGGTATTTTGCCGACCAAGGGGCTGCCGTTGCCGTTGATGTCTTACGGCGGTTCGGCGGTTGTGGTCATGCTGGTGTGCATTACTTTGTTGTTGCGCGTCGATTATGAAAACCGCAAAAAAATGCGCGGTTACCAAGTGGAGTAAATCATGGGCGGTAAAACTTTCATGTTGATGGCGGGCGGTACCGGCGGCCATATTTTCCCTGCGCTGGCGGTGGCGGATTCATTGCGCGCGCGCGGTCATCATGTGATTTGGCTGGGCAGCGAAGGCTCGATGGAAGAGCGCATCGTGCCGCAATACGACATCCTGCTCGAAACGCTGGCGATTAAAGGCGTGCGCGGCAACGGCATCAAACGCAAGCTGATGCTGCCGTTTACTTTGTATAAAACCGTCCGCGAAGCGCAGCGCATTATCCGCAAACACCGCGTCGAGTGCGTCATCGGTTTCGGCGGCTTCGTTACCTTCCCCGGCGGCTTGGCGGCGAAACTGTGCGGCGTGCCGATTGTGATTCACGAGCAAAACGCCGTGGCTGGTTTGTCCAACCGCCAACTGTCGCGCTGGGCGAAGCGGGTGTTGTACGCTTTTCCGAAAGCGTTCAGCCACGAAGGCGGCCTGGTCGGCAACCCCGTCCGCGCCGATATTGCCAACCTGCCCGCGCCTGCCGAACGTTTCCAAGGGCGTGAAGGTCGTCTGAAAATCTTGGTGGTCGGCGGCAGTTTGGGCGCAGACGTTTTGAACAAAACCGTACCGCAGGCATTGGCTTTGCTGCCCGACGATGCGCGCCCGCAGATGTATCACCAATCAGGCCGGGGCAAGCTGGGCAGCTTGCAGGCGGATTACGACGCGCTGGGCGTGAAAGCCGAATGCGTGGAATTTATTACCGACATGGTGTCCGCCTACCGCGATGCCGACTTGGTGATTTGCCGTGCCGGCGCGCTGACGATTGCCGAGTTGACGGCGGCGGGGCTGGGCGCGCTGCTGGTGCCGTATCCTTACGCTGTCGATGACCATCAAACCGCCAATGCGCGTTTTATGGTGCAGGCGGAGGCAGGATTGTTGTTGCCGCAAACCCAGCTGACAGCGGAAAAACTCGCCGAAATCCTCGGTGGCTTAAACCGCGAAAAATGCCTCAAATGGGCGGAAAACGCCCGCACGCTGGCGATGCCGCATAGTGCGGACGATGTGGCGGAAGCCGCCATCGCGTGTACGGCATGATGACATGATGTGATGAACGAAACAGAGGTCGTCTGAAAACCAAGAAACAGGTTTCAGACGACCTTTTTGCAACTTGGCAGCCGTATTGTGCGGGAGTATGATGTAAATAGGAATTTCTCTCATTGGAGGCTGCCATGTCCGAAAAAATCTCTCCCGAAACCGTTTCCGCCTTGTCCAGTACCATGCTGATTCCCCTGTGGGCGAAGGCGGTGGAGCAGGGTAGGGCGCAGCCGCTTTTGCGCGATGACGAAGCCGTGCGGATGTTGGACAAGATTGACTACGACTTCGGCAAGTTTGCCAAAGCCAAAGCATCGCAGGTCGGCTGTTGCGGGCGGGCGAAGCTGTTGGACGATATGACCCGGCACTTTATCGCCGAACATCCCGATGCCGTCGTCGTGCAAATCGGCGCGGGGCTGGATGCGCGTTACGAACGCTTGGGCAAGCCGCGCATTACCGCTTGGTATGATTTGGATTTGCCGGAAGTGATTGAAGTGCGGCGTATGCTGCTGCCCAAGTCGGACAATCATTATCTGGGCGCGTCCATGTTCGACGAAGCGTGGATGAACACCGTTGCCGCGCACGGCAAACCCGTGTTGCTCGTGATCGAAGGCGTGTTGATGTATTTCGAAGAGACGCAAGTGCAGGACTTTTTCAAACAGGTTGCCCGCTGCCTGCCGCATGCCCAACTTGCCTTCGACACCATTCCCAAAGTCTACATCGGACAAAGCAAACGCCACGACGCGCTCGGCAAAATGGACAAGCCACCCGAGTTCCGCTGGGCGATAAGCGGAACGGACGATATCCGACGACTGATACCAGGTGTGGAAATCATCGAAGAAGCGGGCTTGAGCAGCATCTGCAAACCGCGTTATCCGTGGCTCTTGCGCCTTGTATATGCGACCGCGTGGGGACGGTGCAAATTGGATATGCGCTTGATGAGGATACAAGTGCCGTCAAGTTGATAAACGAGAGGTCGTCTGAAAACGGTTTTCAGACGACCTTCGGGCTTTGATGGTAAATTTATATCGTCATTCCTGCATAGGCGGGAGTGACGAAGCGAACTTGCATAACCTCATAATCATATAGAAAATTTCGATTTTGAATTTCCAACTTTTCGAGAAACCATCATGGAACCCCAGGAACTCGACACCCTAGACCTCAACGTAGCCCTTGCCGAAATTCTGCAAGCCCACGGCTATGCCTGCCAAATGCAGGGCGAAAAAATCCTGCCCAATTTCGCCGTACCCGTACAACTTGAAACTTGGGCGTTTCCGCGTGAACACGCCAACGGCGCAGTGGTAAGCCGTTTCGATGTCGGCATTACCCTGCCCGACGGGCGCGAACTTTACGAATGCTGCGGCGACATCGGCGAAAATCTGGAAGAAGCCCTTTCACGCAACCTGCAAAGCTTCTGCACCAACAGCCTGCACGTTTTACTGGATACATTCAATCCCAACGAAAACCATTGCCCGCACGAAATCTGGACGGCAAGCAACGGCAACCGTTTTCAAGCGATTTTGGGGGACTGGGTAACGAAAAATTTGGTCGAAGACACTGACGGCGGTGATACGGAAACAATCGGCAACATCATCCCCGAAGCACTGGAAAGCACGCTGCAAACCATCATCTGCCATCAAAACCTCAAAGCACAATATCATTTAATCCGCTTTTTCTACGCCCAATCCGACAATGTTACGATGAACGTGGAATTTATGGCTGACAACCAAGAAGATGCCACCGAAGAAGAAAAACAGCTTGCCGGTCTCCCTTGGTTGCGCAGGGAAGCCTATTACAGCGTACGCCGTTGCATCATGCTCAAGCCCTTGGATTCGATATAAGGCTATTGAAACCGTCAAAATCAACCCGTATGCAAGATTTTAGGTCGTCTGAAAACGGTTTTCAGACGACCTTATGTTTTGTTTTTGCTGGTGTTTTGGTAGATGAAGTTGAGTTTAAAAATGGGTAATTTGCCGCTGAACAAAACCTCTTTTTCACCCATATTGCCACCAATGTGAAATCCTGTATGCCGAAACATCTTTAATTTACAAGAAAACTATGGCGCAGAAGCGGATAGCCCTTTAAAATAACGCCTTTACGCATCGAAAATCCACCGGAACGCAACATCATGATGAAAAATCGAGTCACCAACATCCATTTTGTCGGTATCGGCGGCGTCGGCATGAGCGGTATCGCCGAAGTTTTACACAATTTGGGCTTTAAAGTTTCCGGTTCGGATCAGGCGAGAAATGCGGTTACCGAGCATTTGAGCAGCTTGGGTATTCAAGTTTATCCCGGTCATACCGCCGAACACGTCAACGGCGCGGACGTTGTCGTTACCTCTACCGCCGTCAAAAAAGACAATCCCGAAGTCGTCGCTGCGCTGGAGCAGCAAATCCCCGTCATTCCGCGCGCCCTGATGCTGGCGGAACTGATGCGCTTCCGCGACGGCATCGCCATTGCCGGTACGCACGGCAAAACCACGACCACCAGCCTGACTGCGTCCATCCTTGGCGCGGCAGGTCTCGACCCCACTTTCGTTATCGGCGGCAAACTCAATGCCGCAGGTACCAACGCCCGCTTGGGCAAAGGCGAATACATCGTCGCCGAAGCCGACGAGTCCGATGCGTCCTTCCTACATCTGACCCCGATTATGTCCGTCGTCACCAATATCGACGAAGATCACATGGATACTTACGGACACAGCGTCGAAAAACTGCATCAGGCGTTTGTCGATTTTATCCACCGTATGCCGTTCTACGGCAAAGCGTTTTTGTGTATCGACAGCGAACACGTCCGCGCGATTTTGCCCAAAGTGAGCAAGCCCTACGCCACTTACGGCTTGGACGATACCGCCGATATTTACGCGACCGACATCGAAAGCGTCGGCGCGCAAATGAAGTTTACCGTTCATGTCCAAATGAAAGGACATGAGCAGGCGCCGTTTGAAGTCGTGTTGAACATGCCCGGCAGACACAATGTCCTTAATGCCTTGGCCGCCATCGGCGTGGCGCTGGAAGTAGGCGCATCCGTCGAAGCGATTCAGCGCGGCTTGCTCGGTTTCGAAGGCGTCGGCCGCCGCTTCCAAAAATACGGCGACATCAAGCTGCCCAACGGCGGAACCGCGCTGTTGGTGGACGATTACGGACACCATCCCGTCGAAATGGCGGCGACCCTCTCCGCCGCACGCGGCGCGTATCCGGAAAAACGTTTGGTGCTCGCCTTCCAGCCGCACCGCTATACCCGCACGCGCGATTTGTTTGAAGACTTTACCAAAGTCCTCAATACCGTTGACGCGCTGGTGTTGACCGAAGTTTATGCCGCCGGTGAAGAGCCTATTGCTGCCGCCGACTCTCGCGCCCTTGCCCGCGCCATCCGCGTATTGGGCAAACTCGAGCCGATTTACTGCGAAAACGTCGCCGACTTGCCTGAAATGCTGTTGAACGTTTTACAGGATGGCGACATCGTGTTGAATATGGGTGCGGGCAGCATCAACCGCGTTCCTGCCGCGATGCTGGAGTTGTCAAAAAAAGCCTGAGGCGGAAATTTTATCGTGATGCCGCGATAGCCGCCCGATGAAGCGATGTCCCATCGGGTGGGCAAGCAAGATTAAGGTCGTCTGAAAACCCGATTCGTTTTCAGACGACCTGTATCAAAAAATGAAGTAATCAAGAAAGAACAAAAACAATGCAGAATTTTGGCAAAGTAGCCGTATTGATGGGCGGCTTTTCCAGCGAACGCGAAATTTCGCTGGATAGCGGTGCCGCCATTTTGAATGCCTTAAAAAGCAAAGGCATAGACGCACACGCCTTCGACCCTAAAGAAACGCCCTTGGCGGAATTGAAAAACCAAGGTTTCCAAACTGCTTTCAATATCCTCCACGGTACTTACGGCGAAGACGGTGCCGTTCAGGGCGCGTTGGAATTGTTGGGCATTCCTTATACCGGCAGCGGTGTCGCCGCTTCAGCCATCGGCATGGACAAATACCGCTGCAAACTGATTTGGCAAGCTTTGGGGCTGCCTGTTCCCGAGTTTGCCGTCTTGCGCGAAGACTCTGATTTTGATGCCGTCGAACAGCAGCTCGGCTTGCCCATGTTCGTTAAACCGGCAGCCGAAGGCAGCAGCGTCGGCGTTGTGAAAGTGAAAGAAAAAGGTCGTCTGAAAAGCGTTTACGAAGAATTGAAACACCTTCAAGGCGAAATCATTGCCGAGCGATTCATCGGTGGCGGCGAATATTCCTGCCCCGTGTTGAACGGCAAGGGCCTGCCCAGCATACACATCATCCCCGCGACCGAGTTTTACGACTACGAAGCCAAATACAACCGCGACGACACTGTTTATCAATGTCCGTCCGAAGACTTGAGCGAGGCTGAAGAAAACCTGATGCGTTCCCTGGCCGTCCGCGGGGCGCAGGCAATCGGGGCAGAGGGCTGCGTGCGCGTCGATTTCCTCAAGGATACCGACGGTAAACTTTACCTCTTGGAAATCAACACGCTGCCCGGCATGACGAGCCACAGTTTAGTACCGAAATCCGCTGCCCATACCGGCGTGGATTTTGCCGATTTATGCATTGAAATTTTGAAAACCGCACATGTGGGATGACGCAAGCGCACTGGGTCGGCTGACCCGCTGGCTGTTGCTGCTGATGGCATTGCTGCTCATCGGCACCTGCATAGCCTGGCTATACAACTCCAATCATTTTCCCGTCAAACAAGTGTCCATACAGGGCAAGCTGACCTATTCGGACGGGAAGGAACTTCAGCGCGCCGCTCAACAGCCCACGCACAGCAATATTTTCCGTGCCGATTTGGACGGTATTCAGGCAGCCTTTCAAAAGCTGCCGTGGGTGGATTCTGCCATGGTGCGCCGCCGTTTCCCCGATACCGTCGAAATCCATTTGACCGAGCGCGTGCCTGTCGCGCATTGGCGCAGCGGCGGTTTGGTCGATTCCAAAGGCAATGTGTTTGACGCCCAGCTCAAAGCCAAGCTGCCCATCTTTGAAGGACAGCCCGGTACGGGCAAAGACATGGTCAAACACTACGAAGAATTTTCCGGCATCCTCCGCCGGCAAAATCTGGCGATTAAAGAACTGATTTATACGCCGCGCTCCGCCTGGTTGGTGGTCTTGGATAACGGGATTACCGTCAGACTGGGAAGGGAAAACGAAATCAAACGCTTACAGCTTTTCGCTGAAATTTGGCCGACGCTGTTGCGTAAAAATCAAAATCGGTTATCCTACGTTGATATGCGGTATAAAGATGGATTTTCCGTGCGTTACACATCAGAGACGCCGTCTGAAAATGTTTCAGACGACTAAAGCCAAGCAAACGGCGTGAAGCAAACTATTGCCAATACAGACAAATAGTTATAACTCCAGCGAAATAACGAGCAAATATAATGGAACAACAAGGTAAATATATCAGTGCCCTTGATATCGGCACATCCAAAGTCATCGCCCTGATTGGCGAAGTACAAGACGACAACGAAATCCACATCGTCGGACTCGGACAGGCACCGTCTCGCGGCCTTAAAGCAGGCATGGTAACCAACATTGACGCGACGGCCCAAGCCATTCAGCAGGCAGTCAATGAAGCCGAATTGATGGCGGACACCAAAATCAGCCACGTTACGACCGGTATCGCGGGTAACCATATCCGCAGCTTGAATTCGCAAGGGGTTGTCAAAATCAAAGACGGTGAAGTTTCGCAAGCCGACATCGACCGCGCCATCGAAACCGCCAAAGCCATCAACATCCCGCCGGATCACAATATCCTGCATACCGTGGTGCAAGAATACATCATCGACAACCAGCCCGGCGTCAAAGAGCCTATCGGTATGAGCGGCGTCCGTCTCGATACCCGCGTACATATCATTACCGGTGCCAATACCGCCCTGCAAAACATCCAAAAATGTATCCATCGTTGCGGTTTGCAGATGGACCAAATCATGCTTCAGCCTTTGGCGAGCGGTCAGGCTGTTTTGACTGAAGACGAAAAAGATTTGGGCGTATGCGTCATCGACATCGGCGGCGGTACGACCGATATTGCCGTTTATACCAACGGCGCCATCCGCCATACTGCCGTGATTCCCGTGGCGGGCGATTTGATTACCAAAGATTTGGCACAAGCACTGCGCACCCCGCACAGCGCTGCCGAATACATCAAAATCCACTACGGCGTAGCGATTCCCGATATGGATGGCTTGGACGAAATGGTCGAAGTTCCCAGCGTCGGCGACCGTCAACCCCGTCAGATTTCCCGCCGCGTTTTGGCAAGCGTCATCGGTCCTCGCGTCGAAGAAATCTTAGAGTTGACCCTTAACGAATTGCGCCGTTCCGGCTTCCCTGAAGAAGTGCTCACATCAGGCATCGTTCTGACTGGCGGCGCATCTATGCTGACCGGCATCGTTGAGCTTGCCGAAGAAGTATTCGCCTTGCCTGCACGCATCGGCGTACCTCAAGAAATGGGCGGCGTATCCGAACGCATCCGCAATCCACGCTATTCAACCGCCATCGGTCTTTTGCAGGCGGCAAGGGGAGAAGAAGATGGCGCACCGGTGACCGGCGCTATCGTAGTTCATGATCAGGCTGAAAAAATCAGTCTGTGGGCAAGATTGATGAAATTTGTTAAAGACAATTTCTGATTGTTCCGTTACTTGCTTACAGGGAAAATGAATTGCCGTCGGAATAGTTCCAATCGCAATAATTAAAAACTTGTGTGCTTTCGTTAAAAAATGTAGTAAAAAAATAACGGTAATGGTGAATGAATAAGAAGTATTTTGCCAGCGTCGGAATACTTCTTATATAATACGGGTAATATCTAAATTTTTGGACCGTCCTCGATGCAGGGCGCGCAGGAGTATTTGAATGGAATTTGTTTACGACGTAGCTGAATCAGCCGCAAGCCCTGCGGTCATCAAAGTAATCGGCTTGGGTGGCGGCGGTTGCAACGCTATTAACAACATGATTGCCAACACCATCCAAGGTGTTGAATTTATTAGTGCCAATACTGATGCACAATCTTTGGGTAAAAATAACGCAGCCAAGCGCATCCAATTGGGTACTAATCTGACCCGTGGTTTGGGTGCGGGTGCCAATCCTGAAATCGGCCGTGCTGCGGCACAAGAAGATCGCGAAGCCATCGAAGATGCTATTCGCGGCGCGAATATGTTGTTCATCACCACCGGTATGGGTGGCGGTACCGGTACCGGTGCGGCTCCTGTGGTTGCCGAGATTGCCAAAGAAATGGGTATCCTGACCGTTGCAGTCGTTACCCGTCCGTTCGGCTACGAAGGCAAACGCGTACACATTGCCCAAGAAGGTTTGGAGCAGCTTAAAGGTCAAGTCGATTCATTGATTATCATCCCGAACGACAAACTGATGACCGCATTGGGTGAAGACGTGACCATGCGTGAAGCGTTCCGTGCGGCGGACAACGTCCTGCGTGATGCCGTAGCCGGTATTTCCGAAGTGGTTACCCGTCCCGGTTTCATCAACCTTGACTTCGCCGACGTTAAAAACGTAATGGGCATCAAAGGTATCGCCATGATGGGTTCCGGTTTTTCCCAAGGCATCGACCGTGCCCGTTTGGCAACCGAACAAGCGATTTCCAGCCCGTTGCTGGATAATGTGACTCTGGATGGCGCGCGCGGCGTATTGGTCAACATCACTACCGCTCCGGATTGCCTGAAAATGTCCGAATACCGTGAAATCATGAAAGTGGTTAACGAGAATGCGCATCCTGAAGCAGAATGCAAATACGGTACTGCCGAAGATGACAACATGGGCGAAGACGCTATCCGCGTAACCATTATTGCGACCGGTTTGAAAGAAAACGGCAGCGAAAACCAAATGCGTGCGGCTGTCCGCGCACAAAAACTGGTTAGCGGAGTCGATGATTCCCATGTTCAACAACCGGGTAGTGTAGAAAGCCTGGTAAGAACCAACCGCGGTATTCGCTCCATGAATCTGACTGCGGCAGATTTCGGCAATCAGTCTGTTTTAGATGATTTTGAAATTCCTGCGATTTTGCGCCGTCAGCACAATCCTGATAAATAATCGATAAAAAGCCTGCTTTAAGCAGGCTTTTTTGTATCTGTGCAATGTAGAGATAGGGTGTAATTTTAGAGGGAGTCAAAGAGAGGGTGGGTTGATATCCTTTGATATTATTCTTGTGTGAATAAAAATCTATTGTTAAGACTCAGCTTTGGGTTTTATAGTGGATTAACTTTAAACCAGTACGGC
>NZ_KV838074.1:0-5035 GCF_001838645.1 Neisseria sp. HMSC70E02
TTATGAGTGTCCAAGATTTGGGGGCCAGTTCAGTGTTTCAGACGACCTTTTTCTTGACCCAACCCTTTCAAACCATCGCTTGATACAACGCAATCATCAGCGGCATGGTAATGACGCACAGCAGCGTCGTGATGCCGTAAATCGCGCTGGCTTTACGGGCGTTCTGACCATAAACCATCGCCATTTGGGTAACGGTGGACGCGGCGGGACTGACGGTGGCGAGGAAGCTGATAAGGACGACGGTATCGCTGTGCCCGCCTAAGTGGGCAATGCCTGAAACTTTGACAAACATCAGCAGAATCAGCGGGATAAGCATCAGACGCAGGAAGGCGACGAGGTAAATCCGTTTGGAGAGGACGATTTCTTTAAGCGGCAGCGAGGCAATCAGCATTCCGGCAACGAGCATGGCGACCGGGCCTATCATGCCGCCGACGGTGGCAAGCGTGTTGTCGATGATGTGCGGCAGTTTGATTTGAAAGGCAAACATGAACACGCCGATAAAAATGGAAAGGATGTTGATATTGGTGAGTACGGTTTTCCACGCAAGATTGCCGCGCCCGCAAAGCAGCAGGCGCAAGTGCGTCCAGAAAAGGAACATTTGGACGATGATGAAGCCGCTGGTGTAAATCACCCATTGCGGTCCGAAAATAGACATCACCAGCGGGATGATGAGGTTGCCGGAATTGGTGTAAACCGTGGCGGCGTGTTCGAGCGTATCGAGCTTGAACACGGTTTTGAAAAGCCTGCCCAGAGCAATCAGCAGGATGTGGAACACGACTGCGAGAGCAACCGAGAGTTTCAGCCCGTCAATGATGTCGGGCGTGTTCTCGATTTGGAAGGCGTGAATCATCACCGACGGGCTGATGAGGTAGAGCGCGATGACGGAGAGCGTGCGGCTGTGTTCGGAATTCAGAAGCTTGGATTTCACCAACGCCATGCCCATCAGGACAATCAGGGTCAGCTCGGTGATTTTGCCGGCAAGGAGCAGGGCGGTTTCCATGAGTGTGGCACATTTTGGGAAAACGGAAATTTTACGCTTGCGTGCCAGTGCGGACAATGTATTCGGAACACGGTTTCAGACGACCTCACGCTCTGCCCTGTTCTCATTTACGCACAGATACGGTAAAAATAGCAGCACGTTGCCCCAAGTGGAATGTTGACAATTTTTCACCCGACAGCAAGGCGTTTTCAGTATAATACCGCCCGCAAATTTTCCTTTTTTTTGAAAAGCATAAATCATGACTACTTCAAATCAAAATGTGCTGGAGCGCATATTCAATTTAAGCGCAAACGGCACGAATGTGCGCACAGAGCTGATGGCAGGTCTGACCACCTTCCTCGCCATGTGTTACATCATCATCGTCAATCCGCTGATTCTCGGCGAGACGGGCATGGACATGGGCGCGGTATTCGTCGCCACCTGCATCGCTTCCGCCATCGGCTGCTTCGTGATGGGCTTCGTCGGCAACTATCCGATTGCGCTCGCGCCGGGCATGGGCTTGAACGCCTACTTTACTTTCGCCGTCGTCAAAGGCATGGGCGTGCCCTGGCAGGTGGCTTTGGGCGCGGTATTCGTTTCCGGCATCATTTTCATTTTATTCAGCTTTTTCAAAGTGCGCGAAATGCTGGTGAACGCGCTGCCTATGGGTTTGAAAATGTCGATTGCCGCCGGTATCGGACTGTTTCTGTCGCTGATTGCGCTCAAAGGTTCCGGCATCATCGTCGCCAGCGACGCAACTTTGGTGAAACTGGGCGACATCCACCAACCTGCCGCGCTTTTGGTGCTGGCAGGCTTCGCTATGGTGGTGGCTTTGGGGCATTTCCGCGTCAAAGGAGCGATTATCCTGACCATTCTGGCAATCACAGCCATTTCCACCCTGCTGGGCTTGAGCGATTTTAAAGGCGTGGTCGGAGAAATTCCGAGCATAGCGCCGACTTTCATGCAGATGGATTTCAATGGTCTCTTTAAAATCAGCATGATCAGCGTGATTTTCGTCTTTTTCCTGGTTGATTTGTTTGACTCCACCGGCACGCTGGTCGGCGTTTCCCACCGTGCGGGCCTGCTGGAAGACGGCAAACTGCCTCGTCTGAAACGCGCCCTATTCGCCGACTCGACCGCCATCGTCGCCGGTGCCGCACTGGGTACGTCCTCGACCACGCCGTATGTCGAAAGCGCGGCAGGCGTGTCCGCAGGCGGCCGCACCGGTCTGACTGCCGTAACCGTCGGCGTATTGATGTTGGCGTGTCTGATTTTCTCGCCGCTGGTGCAGAGTATCCCCGGCTTCGCCACCGCGCCCGCGCTGCTCTACGTTGGTGCGCAAATGCTGCGCAGCGCGCGTGAAATCGACTGGGACGACATGACCGAAGCCGCCCCCGCTTTCCTGACCATCGTGTTCATGCCGTTCACCTATTCGATTGCCGACGGCATCGCCTTTGGCTTCATCAGCTACGCCGTGATTAAACTTTTATGCAACCGCATCAAAGACGTGCCGCCTATGGTATGGATAGTCGCCGTATTGTGGGCATTGAAATTCTGGTTTATGGGCGGCTGATGCCGTTTCCAGGTTAGTCGTTTCATTCCCCGCAATAGCAAAAGGTCGTCTGAAAATTTTCAGACGACCTTTTTTTGGTTTTTACGATGTACTGAATATTTGAAACTTCGCGCTATCGATCCGCTCAATATTCAAAGGCATCAGCCAATGCTTAAAACCACTCTTTCTTACCGATAACATAAACTTGTTCAAATTCTTCCGGCGTACATTTCAGGTATTTAACGATGTCGATGATACAGAAAACAAAAACAATCATCGGACCAACGAGAATAAACGAACCTAAAATACAAATCAACAGGTAGATGATACCGACTTTGTTTACGCCCAAATAAAATTTATGCACCCCAAAGCAACCTAAAAAGAACGCCAAAACAGAGGCAACAAGTCGTTTGTCATCGGTAATACGAGAAGATTGCAGAGGTGTATTTTCGGACATTTTTTTCTCCAAACGGATAGTCAATATTAAGAAAGTGTTTTTAAGTATAGCAGAATAATGATATTAATTTCACACAGATTTTATTTTTACTGCCCGCCTGAAACGCATCCTGTTTGCCGACTCGACTGCCATCGTCGCCGATGCCGGCATATCTGATTTTCTCGCCGCCGGTGCAGAGCATCCCCAACTTCGCTACCGCCCCCGCACTGCGTTACGGCGGCTGATGCCGTTTCCAGATTTGATTCCACAATCGTTTATATTCGTCTCCGCAATAACAAAAGGTCGTCTGAAAATTTTCAGACGACCTTTTTTGGTTTTTAAGATGTACTGAATATTTGAAACTTCGCGCTATCGTTCCGCTCAAAATTCAAAGGCATCAGCCAATGCTTAAAACCACTCTTTCTTACCGACAACATAAACTTTTTCAAATTCTTCCGGCGTAGATGTCAGGTATTTAAAGATGTCGAAGAGAGATAAACCGACAACAACTATCAAAGCAGGATAGACAAAAAACATACCCACCACACCAATCGCCAAATAGATGATACCGGCTTTGTTTAAGCCCAAATAGAATTTATGCGCTCCGAAGCAACCTAAAAAGAACGCTAAAGCCGCGGCGATGATGCGTTTGTTGGTAGTAGGAAGGGATTGCAGAGGTGTATTTTCGGACATTTTTTCTCCAAACGGATAGTCAAAATTAAGAAAGTGTTTTTAAGTATAGCAGAATAATGATATTAATTTCACATAGATTCTATTTTTATTGAATAACAAACCTATAAAATTTCGTAAATTTATGTTACAAAAACCCTAATTTACAGTTGAAATATGCGATTTTATATACATTTTTAGCATATTATACTTACTACCTTTATTTATCTTTTCGATTTATCCGCATTCCTTAGCCAACCCTCCCTGCTTAAAGTTTCAGACGACCTCGGCACTGCGTTTGACTCTGCCGCGCCTGTCTAGTTCAGATTTAAAAATGAAACAACACCAAACTCAGGGCAATCACCGCCATGCCGGACGTCAAGCCGTAAACGGTTTCGTGTCCGTCAGAATAACGCTTGGCGGCGGGCAATAATTCGTCCAACGCGAGGAACACCATCACGCCCGCAATCACGCCGAACACCGCGCCGAACACGAAAGGCGATAAAAACGGCTTGAGCAGGGTGTAGCCCAAAACCGCGCCCAAAGGTTCGGCAAGCCCTGAAGCGAGGCAGGCGAGGACGGTTTTTTTGCGGTTGCGGGTGGCGAAATAAACGGGGGCGGCAATGGAAATGCCTTCGGGAATATTGTGTATCGCAATCGCGAGCGCCAGCGGCATCCCGACGGCGGGGTTTTCCAGCGTGGCGAAAAACGTTGCCAAACCTTCGGGAAAGTTGTGTGCGGTAATGGCAAACGCCGCCATCATGCCGACGCGGGCGATGTGGCGGCGTTTGTTTTCCTGAAAGGCGGGGTCGTGCGGGTCGAGCGTTTCATGCGGGTTCGGCACAAGGCGGTCAATCAGCGCAATCGATCCCATGCCCGCCAAAAAAGCCAGCGTCGCGGCGGCAAAGGCTTTGTCTTTGTCGTAAACCTGCCCGAAGGCTTCGCTGGATTTGTTGAAAATCTCCGTCAGCGACACATACACCATCGCCCCGCCCGCAAACGCCAATCCGAACGACAATACGCGCGGGTTGGGCGTTTTAGAAAACATCACCAACCCACTGCCGAGTACGGTGAACAATCCGGCGGCGAGGGCGATGCCGAAGGCGGTGATGAGGTTGGTTGAGCTGATATCAGGCATCGTCTTAAGTCGTTAACACAATAAAGAAATCAGCCTAACATATTTTCCCAAATTAGAGAATAATTATTATTTTTATTTATATTGACAAGAACAATGTAGGATTAGAAACGTCGGCAAATACAAAAACCGCCTTACGATATAGTGGATTAACTATAAATCAGGACAAGGCGGCCGAAGCCGCAGACAGTACAGATAGTACGGCAAGGCGAGGCAACGCCGTACTGGTTTCAACGCCGTACTGGTTTAAAGTTAATCCACTAT
>NZ_KV838074.1:5135-37231 GCF_001838645.1 Neisseria sp. HMSC70E02
CCGTACTGGTTTAAAGTTAATCCACTATAAAAACCATTCCAACCCCTTTTCCCTTCCCCCAAACGGCAACGCAGCCCGCCATCCGCCTGTCTGAAACACCGCCGGATTTTCCATATAAATGGAAGAAATGTTATGATTTTGCAATCTTCCCTCTTTCAGACGACCCCATGCGAATGATGTGAAAGGTCGTCTGAAACACATTCAAACCCCTCCGAAACGAGACATTCATGACCCTGCAAATCGGTATCGACTTAGGCACGACCAACAGCCTGATTGCCCAGTTCCACAACGGCGAAACCCGCCTGATCCCCAACCAACACGGCCATTTTCTGACACCGTCGGTCATCAGCGTCGCCGAAGACGGCAGCATCCTGACCGGCATCGCCGCACGCGAACGCCTCTCCACCGCCCCGACGCTGACCGCCTCGGCATTCAAGCGATTTATGGGAACGGATAAAACTTTCCATTTGGGCAAGCGCACGTTCCGCGCCGAAGAATTGTCCGCGCTGATTTTGAAAAGCCTGAAAGAAGATGCGGAAGCCTTTTTGGGGGAACCAGTATGCGATGTCGTGCTGACCGTTCCCGCCTATTTCAACGCCATTCAGCGTCAGGCAACGAAAAACGCGGCGCAGATGGCAGGTTTGAACGTCTTGCGTCTGCTCAACGAACCGACTGCCGCCGGTCTTGCTTACGGTTTGCAGGAAAAACCCGACGACACGCGCTTTTTGATTTACGACTTGGGCGGCGGGACGTTTGACGTATCCGTACTCGATTATTTCGACGGCGTCGTCCAAGTATCCGCCAGCGCGGGCGACAACCATTTGGGCGGCGAAGATTTCGTCAACGTCTTGCGCCAGTGCTTCCTGAAAAAATGTACGACACTGACGTCGTCTGAAAGCGACAAACTGGCGCAAAACAGCGAATTGTGGCAGGTATTGGAAACCGCCAAGCGCAAACTCGGCGAAGAAATGCAGGCGGAAATCCGTTTCCATTACGGCGACACGGTTCACTCTGCCGTCATCAGCCGCGAGGAATTCCAAGAAGCCGCCACGCCATTAATGGGCCGCCTGCGTCAACCGCTGGAACGCGCATTGCGTGATGCCAAGCTGCACCCTTCGCAAATCGACGGCATCATCTTGGTCGGCGGCGCGACGCGGATGCCGATGATCCGTCATTCCATTGCCCAACTGTTCCGCCGCATCCCGCTTGTTTCGGTCAATCCCGACGAAGCCATCGCACGCGGCGCGGCGGTGCAGGCAGCACTGATTGCGCGTAACGAAAGCGTGGAAGAAGTCGTCCTTACCGACGTGATGCCCTTCTCGCTCGGCACGGAAGCCGGCATGGACATCGGCGACCAATACGTTACCGGACGGTTTTTCCCGATTATTGAACGCAATATGCCCGTTCCCGTTTCGCGCGTCGAAACTTTCATTACTTCCCACGACGGGCAGAAAGTGATCAGTGTCGAAGTTTTGCAGGGCGAATCCATGTTGGCGAAAGAAAACCTGAAACTGGGCGAACTGTCGGTCAACGTCCCGCCCAAGCCGAAAGGTCAGGTATCGATAGACGTCCGCTTCAGCTACGATGTCAACGGGCTTTTGGAAGTCGATATCAGCAACCGCGACCTGAATCTGCACATGAATCAGGTTTTCCGTCAAAACAGCCAAAGCCTGACGCCTGAAGAAATCGAAGCCTCCCTGCGCAAACTCGCCGCCTTGAAAATCCATCCGCGCGACCAGCAGCACAATATCTATCTACTAGAAAAAGCCAAACGCCTATACGAAGAATTTCTCGGAGACAACCGGCACATCATCGCTGCGGAAGTGGCGCGTTTTGAAGCCGTATTGGAAACGCAGGACGCAATCGTCATCCAGAGGGCGCAACAGCAATTTAGCGAATTTTTAAACCGTTTCGACGGCGGCTGGCTGCTGTAAGCACATCGCTTTTTTTACCGAACACGCCGGACAATCAAACATAAAACCCATTAGAAACAAAAAATTATGCGACACCGGCAAAAATAAGTTGACACACTCCAACGGCATCCATATAATGCACGGCTTATCGGGTCGTTAGCTCAGTCGGTAGAGCAGCGGACTTTTAATCCGTTGGTCGAGCGTTCGAATCGCTCACGACCCACCAAATTTAAAAAGCTGAGTTGAAAAACTCAGCTTTTTTATTATCTTTCAGATACACGCAACCCAAACCATACAGAAACGTCGTATCGGTTTAAAACTAACCCGCCAAACAATCTCGGCTGTCTAAAACGCCGCTATCGTACAAAACCGCGTTTTCAGACGACCCCTCTCCCTACAACCCCACTCGGAATCGACATGATCAGCAGACTGACCGGCAAACTCATCGAGAAAAACCCGCCGCAAATCGTCATCGACGTCAACGGCGTCGGCTACGAAGCCGACGTATCCATGCAGACTTTCTACAACCTGCCCGCCTTGGGCGAAACCGTGCAGCTTTACACCCAGCTTGTCGTCCGCGAAGACGCGCATTTATTGTTCGGCTTTGCCACTGCCGACGAGCGGGCGACGTTCCGCCAGTTGGTCAAAGTCAGCGGCATCGGCGCGAAAACCGCGCTGGGCATACTCTCCGCCATGTCCGCCGACGAGCTTGCCCGCGCGGTCGCCGACGAAGACATCAAACGCCTGTCCTCCGCCCCGGGCATCGGCAAAAAAACCGCCGAACGCATGGTTTTGGAACTGCGCGGCAAACTGGTTTCCCATGCCGCTGCCGATGGGCTTTTCGCCGCCGCGCCTGCCGCCGACGAAACGGACGACATCGTCAACACCCTGATTGCATTGGGTTACAACGAACGCGAGGCAAAAGCCGCCATCAAGGGTATTCCGAAAGGCACGGAAGTCGGCGAAGGCGTGCGCTTGGCTTTGAAAAATCTGTTGAAATAAAACATATCCTACCTTGCCGTCAAAACGCGGCAACCATACAAAAAGGTCGTCTGAAACCCGATTCAGGTTTTCAGACGACCTCTTTTTTACGTCAAACCGCTTACGCGCCGCGTTTTTCCAAAGCGGCTACGGCGGGCAACTCTTTGCCTTCCAAGAATTCGAGGAACGCGCCGCCGCCGGTGGAGATGTAACCGATTTGGTCGGTAACGCCGAATTTGGCAATCGCCGCCAGCGTGTCGCCGCCGCCCGCAATCGAGAACGCTTTGCTTTGGGCGATGGCTTCGGCAAGTGCTTTCGTGCCGCCTGCGAATTGGTCAAACTCAAACACGCCGACCGGACCGTTCCACACCACCGTGCCTGCGGCTTTGAGCAGTTCGGCAAGTGCGGCGGCGGATTTCGGGCCGATGTCCAAAATCATATCGTCTTCGGCAACGTCGGCAATGTCTTTCACGACCGCTTCGGCATCGGCGGCAAAGGCTTTGGCAACGACGACATCGGTCGGCAGCGGTACGGAGCCGCCTTTGGCCGCCATTTTCGCCATGATTTTTTTGGATTCTTCCACCAAATCGTGTTCCGCCAGCGATTTGCCGATGGCTTTGCCTTCCGCCAAGAGGAAAGTATTGGCGATGCCGCCGCCGACGATGAGTTGGTCGACTTTGTCCGCCAGCGATTCGAGGATGGTCAGTTTGGTGGACACTTTGCTGCCGGCGACAATCGCCACCATCGGGCGCGCGGGCTCTTTCAGGGCTTTGCCCAAAGCGTCGAGTTCGCCCGCCATCAATACGCCGGCGCAGGCAACGGGCGCGGCTTGGGCAACGGCTTCGGTCGAGGCTTGGGCGCGGTGGGCGGTGCCGAACGCGTCATTGACGAACACGTCGCACAAGGCGGCATAGGCTTTGCCCAGTTCCAAATCGTTTTTCTTCTCGCCCTTGTTGATGCGCACGTTTTGCAGCATGACGACATCGCCCGCGTTCAGGGCGGGTTTGTTTTCACGCCAGTCGTTCAATACTTTCACGTCTTTGCCCAACAGGCCGCCCAAGTGCGCGGCAACGGGCGCGACATCGTCTTCAGGATGGAACTCGCCTTCGGTCGGGCGGCCCAAGTGGGTCATCACGATAACGGACGCGCCGTTGTCCAAGCAGTATTTGATGGACGCGAGCGAGGCGCGGATACGGGTGTCGTCGCTGATTTTGCCGTCTTTGAACGGCACGTTCATATCGGCGCGGATGAGGACGGTTTTGCCCTGCACGTTTTGTTCGGTCAGTTTCAGAAATGCCATGATGTATCCTTTGTGAAGGTTGGAAACGGAAATGGGAATGTTCTCAATTATCCGCGAACGGGGCGCATCGGTAAAGGCGGGATTTGCCTGCACTTGATTTGCGTCAGCGGTAGGGTCGATATAAGGTCGTCTGAAAACGTGGTTTGAATGAAGCAAAAACCCAAATCCTTCCTTTCAGACGACCTCCCGCCGAATCTTTGCTAAACTACACGAAAATACGTTCAACATCCTCAAAGCTATGCTCACTTACACCCCGCCCGATCCGCGACAACCTGCCAAAACCCATGAAAAACCCTGGCTCTTGCTGCTGATGGCATTTGCCTGGCTGTGGCCGGGCGTGTTTTCGCACGACTTATGGAATCCCGCCGAACCCACCGTCTTTACCGCCGTCGAAGCCTTAGACACAGGCGCGACGCCGTTGGTCGCCCATGTGTTGGGGCAGCCGGATTTTCAGATTCCGCCCGTCTATTTGTGGGTGGCGGCGGCGTTCAAACACCTGTTGTCGCCTTGGGCGGCGGACGCTTATGATGCCGCGCGTTTTGCGGGCGTTTTCTTTACGATTATCGGGCTGACCGCTTGCGGTTTTGCCGGATTCAACTTTTTGGGCAGGCACCACGGGCGCAGCGTCGTCCTCATCCTGATCGGCAGCATCGGGCTGCTCTCGGTCGCGCACTTCCTCAACCCCGCTTCGGTCGCCTTTGCCGCATCGGGCATGATATTGTGCGGCTTTTCGTTGGCGCAACGCCGCGTCATTACCGCCTCCCTGCTGCTGGGCGGCGGCTGGGCGTTGCTGTCGCTCTCATCGGGCTATCTGATGACCGCCGCGCTGATGTTTTTGGCACCCGCCCTGTTGCTCGATGAGAAATGGCGCGTCAAACGCTATTACCTGACGCTGGTCGGCGCGTTCGCCATCGGACTGCCGCTCTTGACGGTTTATCCGCTCATTTTTTCCAGAACGCAGCCCGAACTGTTTTCCATCTGGCTGCAACACCACTCGCTCGGCGCACTCGGCGGCTTGGGTGGTTTTCAGACGACCTTCAGCCTGTTTTATTACCTGAAAAACCTGCTCTGGTTTACCCTGCCCGCATGGCCGCTCGCCGCATGGACGTTAAGCCGCCCCCGCATCCGCGAAAAAAACTGGAGCGTATTGTGCATTTCGTGGTTCCTCATCGTCCTCAGCATACTCGCCGTCAGCCCGCAACGTCTGCAAGACAACCTCGTCTGGTTGCTGCCCCCACTCGCCCTGCTTGGCGCGGCGCAACTGGACGGACTGCGGCGCGGTGCGGCGGCGTTTATCAACTGGTTCGGCGTTATGGCGTTCGGACTTTTCGCCATTTTCCTGTGGACGGGCTTCTTCGCCATGAACTACGGCTGGCCTGCCAAACTCGCCGAACGCGCCGCCTATTTCAGCCCGTATTACACGCCTGACATCGACCCGATACCGATGGCGGTCGCCCTGTTGTTTACCCCGCTGTGGCTGTGGGCGATTACCCGCAAAAACATCCGCGGCAGACAGGCAGTGACCAACTGGGCGGCAGGCGTTACGCTGGCGTGGGCATTGCTGATGACCCTGTTCCTGCCGTGGCTCGACGCCGCCAAAAGCCACGCGCCCGTCGTCCTCCAAATGGAAGCCGCCCTCTCCCCCGAACTGAAACAACGGCTTTCAGACGACCTCGAATGCATCAGCATCGCCAACGAAGACCACCGCGCCCGCATCGCTTGGGCGCAATACAGCGACTTGACACTCCATATCGACGACGCTGCCTGCCGCTACCTTCTGGTGCAGCAGCCTAAAAATACCGACGCGCCTCAAGGTTGGACGAAAATCTGGCAGGGTGCGCGCCCGAGAAACAAAGTGGAAGGCTTCGCCCTGCTGGAGAAAGCGGAATGAATCCGCTAGGGGCGTGAATGGCAAACGTCGTCTGAAGATCGGTTTCAGACGACGTTTTTTCATGAAGATTTGAACATAGGAAACATCGTTTGCAAGAATGCGCCTGGCAGGCGTTTGATATAGTGGATTAAATTTAATCCACTATAAACACAAAGGTCGTCTGAAAGCCTAGATTTAGATTTTCAGACGACCTTTTATGCTTCAAATCCCGTGTTATTGCAGGCTGTGTTCCAATGACACGCCTGCCGCCCAGCCGGTTTTGGGGTCTTTGCTTTCTTTGACTACGCCTGAGTTGAACGAGAGGGTCGTGCGTTTGGAGAATTTGTATTCGGTGTTAAACGCGAGCTGTTTGTAGTTCTTGCCGGTATCGGAGCGGCCGTAGGCGACGCCGAGTTTGGGAGTGATGTTGCCCATGGTGTAGCCGGCGGTCACTTGGAAATCGCGGGTGTTGGTATTGGTTTTGGTTTCGTCTTCCCAGTGGAATTTGTCGGCAACATTGCGGGCGTACATCATACCGGCGGCGAGGTAGAGATTGTCTTTGTCGTAGCCGACTTTCATGGAATGAACCTGTCTGTCTTTGGTATCGTCAGGCGAGCCGTTGCGGGCGTATTCGAGGGCGTAGTGGGCGTTGAAGCCGTTGGTCGGGTGTTTGTAGTGCAAGCCTAAGCCCGCCATCCAGTCGCCGTTGCGCTTCCTGTCTTTATATTTGTTGGCACCGGGCGCGATTTGAACGCGGTAGTTGAAGCCGTTGTCAAAGGTTTTGGATTCGTAGTTCAGGGCGATTTCACGGCCGCCGAAACGGGTCATGCGCCCCATGGTTTGGGTGTGGTTGTTGCCGTTGAATGCGTCTTGTTCGCCGGTCAGGTAGTGCATGGGGGTACTGAGCCAGCCGGCGCGGACAGTACCGAAATCGCCGCGCAGACCGATATAGGAGTCGTCCGTACTCCAGCCGTTGTAATCGAAAGCGACGAATGAATTGACGCCGTAGATGAGCTTGAGGTCTTTGTCGAGTTTTTCACTGCCCATAATCCAGATGCGGCTGTTGTTGTCGGATATATCGGTAGCGGATTGCCCTTTGCCGTTGCGTTCGTGTTCGATAGAAGTAAATATCCGTCCGCCGATTTTGGCTTCGTTATCGGATGCCAATGCGGGGACAGCAAGCGGGACGGCAACCGCAATCATTAATAACTTCTTCATTTTATTCTCCTTTTACTTGATTTTTCTGAGGCTGCGTTTAAACAGGGTTTTATACTATTTGAGGCGTGCAAAAAAATCAATATTTTTGTAATCACTTGTAACTTTTATTTCAAAAAATGTTTTTTACGGCGTTTTTTTGTGTTATCTTGCAAACCGATTTCCAAAACAGGCGGATTTTTTCAAATACCCATAGAGAATAAATCTTTTTATCCGCCAAAAATCAGAATATTTCCCTACCATGTAGTCATATGTAGTTTTTTTTATTTTTTGCAAAACGCAGGATGGAGGGAGAGATAGCGAGAAGAGGAGAAAAAACGTGCTGCCGAACAAACCTTATTCCATATTAGCTTTATCGCTTGCCATAGTGCTTGCGCTGTCGGCGTGTCATCGCGAAGTCAAGCCCGCGCCCGAATTCAAGCGCAGCGAATACAATAAAATCGTCATCAGCAACGCGGTTGAACCGAGTACGCTCGACCCGCAAAAAAGCTCGGATATGGCGGCGGGCGCGATTATCCGTCAGATGATGGACGGCTTGGTCAGTACGGATGCCGAAGGCAAAACCATTCCCGCCTTGGCGTTGAAATGGGAGCCGTCGGACGAAGGGCGCGTTTGGACGTTCCACCTGCGCGATGCAAATTGGAGCAACGGCGACCCGATTACCGCCGAAGATTTCGTTTACAGCTTCCGCCGCCTCGCCGATCCTGAAACCGCCGCGCCTAACAGCAGCTATTTGGAAGACGCGAAAATACAGGGTGCGGCGGAAATCCTGCAAGGCAAGGCGAAGCCGGATACTTTGGGCGTCAAGGCTTTGGACAAGAAAACGCTGCAATTCACGCTCACCGCGCCCGTGCCGTATTTCCCCGATATGCTGATTCAGCAGTTCACCTACCCCGTCCACCGCGCCACGGTCGAGAAATTCGGCGAAAAATGGACGCAGCCAGGCAATTATGTTTCCAGCGGCGCATACATCCTCAAAGACTGGCGCGTCAACAGCCACATCACCATGGATAAAAACCCTGCTTATTACGACAGCAAAAAAGTATCCATCCCGCAGGCGGTGTTCCTCGCCATCGGCAAAGAATACGACCGCTACCGCGCCGACGAAGTGGACGTTACCTATGGCATCCCTTCCGATCAGATTAAGATTGCCGAGAAAGAATTTCCCGGGCAGGTTCGGCGCGCGACTTTGCTGTGTTCTTGGTTTTTAGAGCCGAACTTGGAATCCGCCGAATTTAAAAATCCCAAAGTCCGCCGCGCGCTCAACCTCCTGACCGACCGCGCCATCATTACTAAAGTTGCCGGACGTGGCGACAAGGAAGCGTTCCAGCTTACCCCGCCGAATATGCAGGGCGGCGGCGAGTCTGCGCCCGCGTGGAAGCCGCTCAAGCGCGAAGCGCGCATTGCCGAAGCGGAAAAACTCTTGCGCGAAGCGGGTTACAGCGAAGAGAAACCGCTCGAGTTCCAAATCATCTATACCACCAGCGATGCCGCCAAAAAACAGATTACCGCGCTGCAATCCGTTTGGAAGGCGACCGTACCGTTTGTGCGCCCCACGCTGATGAACGAAGAATGGAAAACCTTTTTGGACACCCGTATGCAAGGCAACTTCAGCATGGCGTTTGCGGGCTGGTGTTCCGACTACAACGACCCTGCGGGCATGCTCAATATTTTCAAATCCAACAATCCGAACAACGCCTTCCATTACAAGAATCCCGAATTCGACAAGCTGATGAACAGCACGCTCGAAGCGGGCATTTCCGCCGAAGAGCGCGCCCGCCGCTACGTCAGCGCCGAGGCGATGCTGCAACGCGACGATGCCTTTATCCCGCTGTATCACCAAGTCAGCATCAATCTGGTGAAACCCGACATCCAAGGCTACTCCGACCGCGACCCGCTGAAAAACTACACCATCAAAAATTGGTCGTTTGCACCCAAGAAGTGATTTGATAACATAGACACGTTTTTCAGACGACCTCTCTGTACATCAAGTTAATCCGCTATAAAAAGGTCGTCTGAAACCACGAAACCCTATTGGAGAATCCGTTCATGAATACCGTATCGAATTATCTGTCCGCATTGCGCGAAGCCATGAAGGCGCAAGGTTTGGACGCACTCGTCATCCCCTCCGCCGACCCCCATCTTTCCGAATACCTGCCCGCACACTGGCAGGCGCGCCGCGAGTTGTCGGGCTTTACCGGCTCGGTCGGCACGTTCGTCGTTACCGCCGATGAAGCAGGCGTGTGGGTGGACAGCCGCTATTGGGAACAAGCCACTAAACAGCTTGCAGGCAGCGGCATCGAGTTGCAAAAAAGCGGGCAAGTTCCGCCGTATAACGAATGGCTCGCGGCAAACCTGCCCGAAAACGCCGCCGTCGGCATCCCATCCGATATGGTGTCGCTCACCGGCAAACGCACTTTGGCGCAATCCCTAGCCGCCAAAAACATCCGCATCGAACACCCCGACGACCTGCTTGACCAAGTGTGGACAAGCCGTCCCGCCATCCCCGCCGAAACCGTGTTCATCCACGACCCCGCCTACGTCTCTGAAACCGCCGCCGAGAAACTCGCCCGCGTGCGCGCCGTCATGGCGGAAAAAGGCGCGGATTACCACTTGGTTTCCTCGCTTGACGACATCGCTTGGCTGACCAACCTGCGCGGCAGCGACGTGCCTTTCAATCCCGTTTTCGTGTCCTTCCTGCTTATCGGCAAAGACAATGCCGTCCTGTTTACCGACCAAGGTCGTCTGAACGCCGAAGCCGCCGCCGCGCTGCAAACCGCAGGCATCACGGTCGAACCTTACGCCCAAGTTGCCGACAAACTCGCGCAAATCGGCGGCACGCTGCTTATCGAACCGAACAAAACCGCCGTCAGCACCCTCGTGCGCCTGCCCGAAAGCGTGCGCCTGATCGAAGGTATCAACCCGTCCACCTTCTTCAAATCCGTCAAATCCGAAGCCGACATCGCCCACATCCGTGAAGCGATGGAACAAGACGGCGCGGCGTTGTGCGGCTTCTTCGCTGAGTTTGAAGACATCATCGACAACGGCGGCAGCCTGACCGAAATCGACGTGGACACCATGCTCCACCGCTACCGCAGCGCACGTCCGGGCTTCATTTCATTGAGTTTCGACACCATCGCGGGCTTCAACGCCAACGCCGCCCTGCCGCATTACAGCGCAACGCCCGAAAGCCACAGCACCATCAGCGGCAACGGCCTCCTGCTCATCGACTCCGGCGCGCAATACAAAGGCGGCACGACCGACATCACCCGCGTCGTCCCCGTCGGCACACCGAGTGCCGAACAAAAACGCGACAACACCCTCGTCCTCAAAGCACATATCGCGCTTGCCGAAGCCGTGTTCCCCGAAAACATCCTCTCACCGATGATAGACGCCATCTGCCGCAAACCCCTGTGGCAGGCGCAATGCGACTACGGCCACGGCACAGGCCACGGCGTAGGCTATTTCCTCAACGTCCACGAAGGCCCGCAAGTCATCGCCTGCGCCGCCGTTCCCGGTCCGCAGCACGCCATGAAAAAAGGCATGGTTACCTCCATCGAACCCGGACTCTACCGTCCTGGCAAATGGGGCATCCGCATTGAGAACCTCGCCGCCAACCAAGCCGTCGCCAACCCGCAGGAAACCGAGTTCGGCAGCTTCCTCTACTTCGAAACCCTGACCCTCTGCCCCATCGACACCCGCCTGATGGACACCGCCCTCATGACCGACGGCGAAATCGACTGGGTCAACCGCTACCACGCCGAAGTCCGCCGCCGCCTCGAGCCGCTGACCGAAGGCGCGGCAAAAGCATGGCTGATCAAACGCACCGAACCGCTGGCGCGCTGACGGCAAAGGTCGTCTGAAAACGACCGTGGCGCGGGTTCTCACCACGAATCCGCACCAACCCCAAAGGTCGTCTGAAAAACAACCGTAGCGTGGGCTCTGCCCACGAAAAACACCAGCACAAAGGTCGTCTGAAACCCAAAATCCCGTTTCAGACGACCATAAAAGCAAAAGCCCGCACACCCAAAAACCAAGGGCCTGACTACAAAGAAGAGAAAACCACCCCAAGCGTCCGAACCCCGTTCAGGCGACCTTCCCGTATTCAGGCATATTCCGACCCACCAAGCCCCGAGCAGGTACGATATGCTGAAATTCATCATCCGCCGCATACTTTCCGCCATCCCCACCATGCTGGTACTGATTACCGTCTCATTCTTCATGATGCGGCTCGCACCCGGCAGCCCCTTCACCGGCGACAAAAACGTACCGCCCGCCGTACTGGCCAACATCGAGGCCAAATACCACCTGAACGACCCGATGTACCTGCAATACTTCAACTATCTCAAACAGCTCGCCCACGGCGACCTCGGCCCCTCGTTCAAATACAAAGACTACAACGTCAACGAGCTGCTCGCCCAAGCTCTGCCCGTCTCCGTCGAACTGGGCGTGTACGCCTTCATCGTCTCCACCGTTTTGGGCGTACTCATGGGCACCATCGCCGCGCTCAGGCGCAACACATGGGCGGACTACACCATCATGACCGCCGCCATGACCGGCATCGTCGTCCCCAGCTTCGTCAAAGCCCCCATCATGATTTTCATCTTCGCCATCACCCTCAAATGGCTGCCCGCCGGCGGCTGGAACGACGGCGCACTGACCAGCCTCATCCTGCCCGTCGCCGCCCTCTCCATCGGCTATGTCGCAGGCCTCGCCCGCATCACGCGCGGCGCGATGATAGAAGTGTTGAACAGCCCCTACATCCGCACTGCCCGCGCCAAAGGATTATCAATGAACAGCATCGTCCTGCGCCACGCCCTGCGTCCCGCCATGCTGCCTATCCTTTCCTATCTCGTTCCTGCCTTCGTCGGCATCATCACCGGCGCCATCGTCATCGAAAGCGTCTTCGGACTGCCCGGCATCGGACAACTCTTCGTCAACGGCGCGCTCAACCGCGACTACGGCATGATCTTGGGGCTGACCATCCTCGTCGGCGTACTGACCATCGTCTTCAACGCCATACTCGACATCCTCTACGCCCTGATCGACCCCAAAATCCGCTATTAAAAGCAAAAAAGGTCGTCTGAAAACCGGTTTTGCCGTTTTCAGACGACCCCCGAACAAAAAACGGAGAACACCATGCTATTCAACAAGAAAAATTCCCGCGCCATAGCAGACGCAGCCGAACAGGCACAAGTACACGGACGCAGCCTGTGGCAGGACGCATGGCGGCGTTTCAGCAACAACAAAGCCGCCCTGTGCAGCATCTTCATCCTTGCCGCCATCACCCTCTTCGTTGTCGCCGCCCCCTGGGTCAGCACCTACACCTACGACTACACCGACTGGGACAACATGCAAATCCCGCCTTCCTTCGCCACCCGCCACTACTTCGGCACCGACCTGCTCGGACGCGACCTCCTCACCCGAGCCGCCGCCGGCGGACGCATTTCTCTGCTCATCGGCATTGCAGGCGCGCTCGTCGCCGTCGTCATCGGCACGCTCTACGGCGCGCTCGCAGGCTTTTTCGGCGGCAAACTCGACTCCGTCATGATGCGCCTGCTCGAAATCCTCAACGCCTTCCCCTTCATGTTCTTCGTCATCCTCCTCACCACCTTCTTCGGGCGCAACCTCTTCCTCATCTTCGTCGCCATCGGACTCGTCTCATGGCTTGACGTCGCCCGCATCGTCCGCGGCCAAACCCTCAGCCTCAGACACAAAGAATTCGTCGAAGCCGCCCGCATCACAGGCGTATCCCGCCGCCGCATCGTTACCCGCCACATCATCCCCAACGTACTCGGCGTCGTCATGGTTTACGCCTCCCTGCTCGTCCCCGGCATGATCATGTTCGAATCCTTCCTCAGCTTCCTCGGATTGGGCGTACAAGAACCCATGACCAGTTGGGGCTCCATGCTCCAAGACGGCGCAGCCTCCATGGAAGCCGCCCCGTGGCAGCTCCTCGTCCCCTGCTTCTTCCTCGTCGCCACTCTCTTCTGCTTCAACTTCATCGGCGACGGCCTGCGCGACGCACTCGACCCCAAAGACCGCTGACACACACCACGAGGACACACCCATGAACACCCCGTTACTCACCGTCGAAAACCTCGACATCCGCTTCCAACTCCACGAAAAAACCGTCCACGCCGTGCGCAACATCAGCTTCAAAGTCGCCAAAGGCGAAACCCTCGCCCTCGTCGGCGAATCCGGTTCCGGCAAATCCGTTACCGCCATGTCCCTCATGCGCCTCCTGCCCGAAAACACCACCCGCTACGGAAAAGACTCGCGTATCACCTTCGACGGCACATCCATCCTCGACACAGACGAAAAAAACCTCCGCAGCCTGCGCGGCGGACGCATCAGCTTCATCTTCCAAGAGCCCATGACCTCGCTGAACCCCTTCATGAAAATCGGCACCCAGCTCATGGAAGCCCTGCGCGTCCACAACAAAACCATCACCCGCAAAGCCGCCCGCGAACGCATCCTCGACCTCCTCAACCGCGTCGGCATCCGCGAAGCAGAACGTCGTCTGAAACAATACCCCCACGAATTCTCAGGCGGCCAGCTCCAGCGCATCATGATCGCCATGGCGCTGCTCAACGAGCCCGCCCTGCTCATCGCCGACGAACCCACCACCGCCCTCGACGTCACCATCCAGGCAGAAATCCTCGACCTCCTCCACGACCTCCAAAAACAAATGGGCATGGCGATAATCTTCATCACCCACGACCTCGGACTCGCCGAACACTACTCCGAAACCGTCTGCGTCATGAAAGACGGCGAAATCGTCGAGCGCGGCAAAATCAAACAAGTTTTCGCCAACCCCACCCACCCCTACACCGCCCAACTCATCCACTCCGTCCCCAAAGGCATGAAAGACCCCGTAGAAGGCAACCCGCCCGAACTCATCCGCGCCGACGGCATCAATGTCCACTTCACCCTCAAACACAACTTCTTCGGCAAACCCCTCAAAACCTTCCACGCCGTCAAAAACATCAGCCTCGCCATCCGCCAAGGCGAGACCCTCGGCATCGTCGGCGAATCCGGTTCCGGCAAATCCACACTCGGCAAAGCCATCATGCAAATGCTCCCCTACCAAGGCAGCATACACTTCGACGGCAGCGACCTCGCCGCCCTCAGCCCCGAGCGAGCGCGCCAGCTCAAAGCCGAACGCCAAATCGTCTTCCAAGACCCCTACGGCTCACTCTCCCCCCGCCTCACCGTCGGCGAAATCATAGGCGAAGGCCTCACCGTCCACCGCCCCGAAATGACCAAAGCCCAACGCACCGAACTCGTCCTCAAAGTCCTGGACGAAGTCTCCCTGCCCGCCGACGCACTCAACCGCTATCCGCACGAATTCTCAGGCGGACAACGCCAACGCATCGCCATCGCCCGCGCCCTCATCCTGCGGCCCAAGTTCATCCTCCTCGACGAACCCACCTCCGCCCTCGACCGCTCCGTCCAAATCAAAGTCGTCGAACTGCTGCGCGGACTCCAAACCAAATACGGACTGACCTACATCTTCATCAGCCACGACCTCTCCGTCGTCCGCGCTGTCAGCGACAACGTCGCCGTCATGCAGCACGGAGAACTCGTCGAATACGGCAGCGCAGACCAAATCTTCCACCACCCGCAGAAAGACTACACCAAACGTCTCATCAACGCCGCCTTCGACCTCTGAGACCCAAGGTCGTCTGAAATCAAAAATAGCGTGGGTTTCGCCCACAAACCCGCCTAACGTCAAAAGGTCGTCTGAAAACCCACTTTCAGACGACCTTCTTTCATCCCCAATCCATTCATCTCCCTCCCTTACAAAACCACCCATACAACATCTTTACCTCTTATCCTCCGTTGTTTATCCTACCTGTCATTTTGACTTATATTCAGACTTTCATCATAAACCTCATGGCTGACCGCCAATCCTACCCCGTTCTTTCGCCGCCATCGAAACCGCCAACACCCAAGAACATTACCCAACCAACAGCCGCAACCATGATAAGCATGATATTTACGCAAAAACTATTCGAAAAAAGACAAACCTGCTTTTGCCATCTTATCCAGAGGAGTTAAAAAGTGTCGAAAGGTAAATATTTAATTTTTATCGCAGTTCTATTTCTAACTTCATGTATCGTTTCTTTTAATGGTTATGAACTGCAACCTAAAAATTATGTGATCAACAAAGAATTTGATGAAGTTGTATTTGATATGGATTTTATCAATACAAAACAAAAAATGATAAATAATTTAAGAAAAGCAAATGCATACCACGCTAATTGTGAAAGCAGCGAACGAACATATGTTGTAGATTTATTGGGTTTTGTTGATTCAGAATCTAGTGACATAAAAAATATCCGGAGTGATAGGTTGACAGGAAGTGTACGACTATGCAGCAATGATGACCGATTCAATTGTGTACAGGAAAAATTTAAACAAAAAAGATATACATTTAAATGTATAGCTGTTTTCTATGAAGGAATGGAGCGTGGTTATCGATCCAAGCCTTTTGTCATCGATTTTGATACACGAACGCTTAAAAAAGAACTGTAAGCCTAGATTGGACTGAACCCAATATTTTTAGCGATTTGAAGGTGTCATTACTCTACGCCCAACCTACTTACTGACAGATAAGGCTAAATTTAAAGGTGCAAAAATATTACATAAAGAAAATTGTCATAAGGATAATCAGGGAAAGCCAAAACGAAATCACGATAAATTAACATTAAAGAAAGTTAAAGACCATGAGTAAAAAAATCTTATTTTTTATAGCTCTTTCTCCCTTTATTGTTTTAGCATTGCTATTTTCTTATGCTTGGATTGACACACCTGGAAAAGAGTTATGGTGTAAGAGATTTCTTTCTGAAGATAAAGAGTGGATGCTAATTGGAAATGGAGATAAGTATTCGTGTGAAAATAAGAATGTACGCCACATTAAAGTACATAATCAGAATGATTATCCAATTGAAGTACACTATTATTATGACTACCCTTCTAATGGAGATGCAAAATACGAATACTACATGACAAAAAGAATTATGCGACAAAATATAGAAATTCCAAAAAATTCAACATTGGTTTTCAAAATGATGACTAATAATCTTCTGCATATAGTATTTTTTAGTGCAACGGAAAATGAAGAAATGAATACTGAACGGTTCGAATTTGGACATGAATATTCATTTTTTGGAGAAGATATAAGTGAACCGGAAAGAAATGTAGTTTGTTTCAGTAAATCTGAAGAAGAATATCCAATTTGCAAGAAAGCTAAAGATATTTGTCAAGTCAAATTGGATATAAATGGAGAAAATGCGGAAAAAAGCAAATTGCTATGGAAAATGAACACCGTTGCTTGCAGTTATGAAAAATAGACTAGTCCTGTCGTTTCAAACATAGTGGTGCCAAAGCATTGTAAGAGTAGCTTAGATTGGCAATCCAATATTTGTAAAGGTCGTCTAAGATTTTTAAGACGACCTTCTTTTAAAGTGGAATCATGTTTAAAAAATTTGCTTTAATAACCATTTTGTTAACTATAATTTTTTCTTATTTTTATTTTAGATATAGCGCATATTGCCATTATAAAGAAAAGACTTTACCTAATTATCCAGTTCCTAGTGATGGAGACCAATGTGAAAGGTTTAGCGTAAGTGAAAATAAAAAAATTGTTGTTTGCCTTGATAGTATAGGAAATTTTTTAAGCATAGACGGCCTCAACTCCGGTATCTATTTATATGATGACCAAGGTAAATTGCTGTCTTTTTATTATCTCTATAATGAAGTTTGGCTAGGAATGCCATTAGACTTGAACTTAGATGAAGAAGGTATATTCGATTTAGGTCTATATGCTCAAGCAGAATCTTTTTCTACAAACCCATCTATTTTCCATAGGATAGAAGCAAAATTTATTGATAACCTATGCCATAAATAAAAATTTAATCTATATTATTTTATATGATTCAATTATTTAAAAGCCGGGTGGGAATCTGCCGGTATTTTTATCCTTAAATAATATTGTTTCAATCCCCAATTGAAGTAGTTTTAAAATAATAGGCAAAGTTTATGAAAAAGAAAAAAATAGTGAAATGGTTTGGTTTCTTTATATTGATATTTGGGTTGGTTGAGTATTGGCGAATAACGGGGATGGGAGAAGAGATAAAAAATCTCTCTGTGAATTGCCAGATGCAAGAAAAAGGCATACTTGTTTAGAAAGTAAAAATAAGTTATAGATTATGAATAAAAAAATTTTAATGGTTTTATGTATCTTTTTATTATGTTTTTTTTATAAAAATCTCCACCCTAAGGTAACATATTTTTACTATAATGAAGGTAAGCGCACTAGTATCACCTTAATTAGGAGTGATGGTAGTAAGGAATACTTGCGTCCTTTTTTTACTAATAATGTAACTTTTTATTTTCCATTCGATTGGTCATCTGAGCCAGATGGTATTATTTTAATATCAAAACATGAAACAACTATCTTTTTAAAAGAAGATATAACCTTTTGTACCATGGAAATTTACCTGGATGAAAATCAGAAAATTTCCGATGTTAAACAATATGATGGACTTTGTATTAAACCGTAGATATTCAATATTTGTAAAGTGTATTGAAAGACGAATTTTTCGGTACGGTTGCTGGCTGCACATTAGCTGCTGCCATCGGAAAATACCGCATGCCTGGAAATAAATTAATTGTAGAAAGCGTTTATCTCTATATCCGAGATACATTTGATTTTCTTAACGATAATGGCGGAGATCAATACCTAGGGCATTGGAATCATACAGGATTTGATGTGTTTTATAGCCATCAGCTTTCAGATAAGAAAAATGAGATTATAGCAGCCTCAGCCTATATAGCAGCCCTCCTTCTCTTTTCGATTCTAAGCCGGAAGACCGTTTCTACCCAGTTTAGGAACAGCCATTTCAACAAATGGCGAGATTTAAACAGACTAGGCGGGGATCTGCTGATATTTTCATCTTTGAAAGAATATCGTTGTAACCCTCCAATTGAAGTGGTTTTGAAATAATAGGCAAAGTTTATGAAAAAGAAAAAAATAGTGAAATGGTTTGGTTTCTTTATATTGATATTTGGATTAGTTGAGTATTGGCGAATCAAGGACATTGGAGAGGAAATTAATAACCTGGATATACATAGCAAATGTTATCAGAATAATGATTTTATTGAATATAACAATTATTCTTGTGGATTTTATTTTATAAACAAAATCTCAAAAGGATTATCTGATGATAAGGAATATGAATTTTGTGAAACCAGACATAGCAGAGAGAAAGAAAAAGTTGAAGAGATAATTAGATTTAAAAATAAATTATTACAAGATCAAAAGAAATTACAAAATAGAAAAATCTTTGCCTGTAGAGGATGGAATGGTTTTAGGACAGCAATCTTTATTGCTGATGAAAAGGATAATTTACTCTACTATTATCGAGATACATCCCCATTTGTTTCGGAATGGGTTCCTGAAAATTTTGCAAGACCCTCTATCGATGATGAATATATCGGCTGGAGTGGCGGACCTGACGGCGGTCCTGTTGCCCCACTGCACCCCAACCTCCTTCAACGGATAGATGCAAAAATTATTCAGTGGCTGGTTGAATTGTTTTATTGAACGGAAAGAGCCCTCTTTGAACCTTTTGTTTTCTAACCTATCATGCAAAAAATAATTTTCCTAATATTGCTTTGCGTGTTTCCCTTTGTGATACACGACTTCATTACTGAACAAAAACGACAAATCGTCATCCATAATTCATCTCCTTATTGGCTGCAAGTTAACGTTTCTAGAACGTATGACAATCAGACTGAGGATGAAGCAATAGAAAATTACTGGAACTTCAATTTAGAGAAGAATGAATCTTCCCCGATCTACTTCTCATATAATAAAAAAAATATTAATGAAACCCTCTATCTTGGTTTTTCTTTTTTCCAGCCAGATAATGATGATGTATTCTATACAGATGAATCTGTACCAACTCCAAAGCAGAGGTTCATGGAAATTCATCGCGACTCGGGCGATTTCTGTGAGAGGCATATTTATATTGGAAGCAGTGGAGAGATAATCAAAGATGAAGTAATTAAGGGATTTTGCTTGGGACGATTATTGAGTTAAATCCTTCATTATTTGAATCCTTGACTAAGTTTCAAGCAAGTACAGGTTGAATTTATAAAGGTCGTCTGAAACCGTATTTGGTTTTCAGACGACCTTTTTGTTTATTTAGGATCGCAGCGGAAATGGTATGCGCAGATTTCGAAGCCGTTTTTGAAATACAGGCGGTGCGCATCGACGCGGTCGTGGTTGACGTGGACGTTGAGGTGGATTTTGGTTACGCCCGTTTCCGCGCCGATTTTACGGACTTCTGCCAACAGACGGGAAGCGTAGCCTTTGCGGCGGCTTTGCGGCAGGGTAACGATGTCGTCGATGTGGATATGGCGGCCGCTGGCGAGGTTGCAGGATTCGCGGAAGCCGCAGACGGCGACGGCGTTGTGTTTGCCTTCTTCGAAAATACCCAAGAGGCGGTAGCCGGCGAGACGTTGGACGGTGTTGATTTGTTCGGTGAATTTGCTGATGTCGGTCAATGAAGAACGTAGGACGCTGAGGGCGGCGAAGGCGGTGGATGTGTCTTCGGGCGGGATTTCGCGCAAAACGTAGTCGGCAGCGGCGGCTTGGACCGGCGCTTTTTCGGCGGCGTGTTTTTCTTCGATAGCTTGTGCCAGCGGGACGCGTTCGGCAGGTTCGCCTTGCGCTTTGGCTTCCTGTTCTTTCAAAAGCTCTTTGCAGTCGATGATGCGCAAGTCGTTGTCGGCGGCAAAATCCATCAGGAAACGGAACATCTGCGGATTGTCTTCTTCGAGTTTCTTATCGACGGCGACGCAGCGGACGTTGTCCACCAGCATGGGGCGCACCCAGTTGGAATAGGACAGCCGGTTGTCTTTGGTGAATGAGGACAATATGCCGCACAGGCGTTCTGCCCAGTCGCTGGGACGGAAAATCTTGCCTTTGTTGGTTGTGCCGTGAATCACGACTTCGTAAGGGTTGCAGACTAACATGGCGGTTTCCTGTGTAGAGTTTGAAATTAGGGTGAAACCTTTCAAAAACTGCTTTTCGTCTTTGTTTTTTATTGATTTCACAAAAGAATATATTTCGCAATTATACCCTACTGTCCGTGCTTCGTGGCGTTCGGGGCTGGAGTCGGATTTTTTGTTTTTTGAAAAACGACAAGGGGTCGTCTGAAAATGGAACGTTAAATTTCAGACGACCTTTGAGCCGTAGCGGCAATATGATGTGTGATGGGTTTGGGACGAAACGGCGGATTACCTGTATTACAAGCATTGGCGCCAAGGCGGATGATTGCCGTCCGGCAAAGGCGACATCGTTTTATTTCAGCCCGGCTGCATCCCCATTCCCCGCCTGCGGACACACGCTGCCGCACAAACAAAAAACACCAACTGCGCCAGATTAAACGTCGCCCCGCCAAGCGAGGCGGCAACAGGCGATTGCGGAAACAGGCTGCACGAAACCGCAATAACCGTTCCTACCGGCAACGGATTGCACCACGCGGCGGCGCGCGGAAGCAGCGTCCTGCGACGCAGCGTCTGTACCAGCAACAGCAGCCATCCTGCCGCAATCGAACCGACCGAAGCCATCCAGTGCACCTCCAGCATCCGGTAAAAATGGCGGAATAGCGCCAGTAGCGGAGGATAATCGTCCGGCACGGCATTCAGCAGCACCTTGGCAACCATGCCCGTAAAATAAAAACCGGCATGTCCCAAAGGCGACAGCGCATATCCGAAAAACAGCACTGCAAAACCGACCTTGGCCGTGCGCCCGGGCCGCATCAGCCGGTAAACGCCGAATGCCGCCGCCAGATACAGCGCCGCAGAAAACGTCGCCGGCAACACGCCCCACAGCAGCCGCTCGGGCGAGCCGGCCTGCATCAGCACGGCAAAATCCGCCGCCTCGCCCAACTGCGGCGCCAGCGTCTGCGAAAGCAGGGGATAGCGTTCCGGCGTCTGCACGAATCCGACCAGCAGTATATCGGCAACAGTCCAGCACACCGCCGCTGCAATTCCCGCCCAAAGCAGCAGAGAAAGTCGGGAAACAGCGGTTTCAGACGACCCGCACCTAACGAATGCTTCATTTTGATTTTGCATATCATGGAATCCTGTCGGGGTATTCTCGACAATAAAATTGACTATTAAACAGGAAGATAAGTTCTCAAATTATCAGCACGTCCTATGATGTTTTCACAAAATTTCCGGCAACTGCTTAAATTCATAGGGAATAACATAAGACCGTCTGAAACTATTTCAAATAGCCTTAAATCATTCCGGCAAGTAAAATTCAGACGACCTGCGTCTGATGTTCGTCGCCGTTTCGCCCGCGGATAATGCCCAAACGGTAAACGGTTTCGCCTTCTCGCTTTTTCACGCCTGAAATCCTGCCGTCTTCGTGTTGTTGCCACCACAGAATACTTCATGTAAATTCCCGCCTGCTCCAACAACCTCTATTCCAAAGAAATCTCCATGAACATACAAAAATATACCGCAACCCTCCTGCTCACCGCCGCATTCTCTGTTGTACACGCCGAACCGCAAGAAGCATCCTTCCAAGACCAATGCGCCCTGGTCGGACTGATGGCTCAAACCGCTATGGGCGAACGCTTGTCGGGCACGGGCATCGGACAAACCGTTGAGAAGATGAACGAACGCTTTATGGTTGTTGCCAAAAACGATTACAGCCGCTCCTTCATTCAAGGATTAACCGAGCGCGTGGCGCAAGAAATCTACCACTTCCCGCAATCGGCTTTGAACGCTGTCCCCAAATCCGACTACGCCATCTTCGCCCGAGATACGGGCAAGGCGGAATATCAGCTTTGTATGAAAGCCCTGACGGGCAAAACCGAATAAAGCAGGTCGTCTGAAAAGGATGAAACCCCATTTTTCAGACGACCTTTTTTCACGAAAATCCGAAACCCCGCCCCGTCAAATATGCGATAATACCGCCACCTCAAACCGATTTCAGACGACCCATGCGCCTTAACGCCCGCCCCGCCCGTTTTGCCCGTACCGCACGCCGCGGCGCGTCCGTCGTTGTTTCGTAAAACCCCGCCTTAGCGGGGTTTTTGCCGAATTGAAGAAAGGAAGCCGAATGCCCAACCCGCTTTACCGACAACACGTCATCTCCATTTCCGACCTGACGACCGAACAGCTCGAGCTGCTCCTGCAAACCGCCCTCAAGCTCAAAGCCGACCCACGCGATGACCTGCTCGAAGGCAAACTCATCGGCTCATGCTTTTTCGAACCCTCCACCCGCACGCGCCTGTCGTTTGAAACCGCCGTACAACGCTTGGGCGGCAAAGTCATCGGCTTTTCCGACGGCGCCAACACCAGCGCGAAAAAAGGCGAAACCCTCGCCGACACCGCCCGCATCATCTCCAGCTACACCGACGCCATCATCCAACGCCACCCCAAAGACGGCGCCGCGCGCGTGTCCGCCGAGTTTTCCAAAGTCCCCGTCATCAACGCCGGCGACGGCACCAACCAACACCCCAGCCAAACCCTGCTCGACCTCGTGACCATCTACGAAACCCAAGGTCGTCTGAACAACCTCAAAATCGCCATGGCGGGCGACCTCAAATACGGCCGCACCGTCCATTCCCTCTGCCAAGCCCTCAAACGCTGGGACTGCGAATTCGCCTTCGTCTCCCCGCCCAGCCTCGCCATGCCCGAATACATCACCGAAGAACTCGAAGCCGCAGGCTGCCGCTACCAAATCCTGCCCGACCTCGAAGCCGCCGTCGAATGGGCGGACATCCTGTACATGACCCGCGTCCAGCGCGAACGCTTCGACGAACAAGAGTTCGCCAAAATCCAAGGCAAATTCAACCTCAACGCCGCCATGCTCGCCAACGCCCGCCCCAACCTGCGCGTGTTGCACCCCCTGCCGCGCGTTGATGAAATCCACCCCGACGTCGATGCCACGCCGCACGCCTACTATTTCGAGCAGGCGACCAACGGCGTTTACGCTCGCATGGCGATTTTATCGCTGGTGTTGAACGAAGAAGTATAAGGAGCAAATATGGAAACCCCAAAACTCAGCGTCGAAGCCATCGAAAAAGGCACCGTCATCGACCACATCCCCGCCGGCAAAGGCCTGATTATCCTGCGCCAATTCAAACTACTGCACTACGGCAGCGCCGTCACCGTCGGCTTCAACCTGCCCAGCAAAACCCAAGGTAGCAAAGACATCATCAAAATCACCGGCGTCTGGCTGGACGACAACGCCGCCAACCGCCTCGCCCTCTTCGCCCCCGAAGCCGTCGTCAACACCATCGACCACTTCAAAGTCATCAACAAACGCCGACTTACCCTGCCCGAAGAAATCGCCGAAGTGTTCCGCTGCCCAAACACCAACTGCGCCAGCCACGGCGAGCCGGTGAAAAGCCGCTTCTACGTCCGCAAACAAAGCGGTCAGACCAAGCTCAAATGCCACTACTGCGAAAAAACCTTCAGCCGCGATTCTGTGGCGGAGGCTTAGTTTTTGCTAAAGCTGGATCGGCATGAATGCAAAAGGTCGTCTGAAAACTTGAAATCAGGTTTTCAGACGACCTTTTTATAGTGAAAAAGAAACGAGCTACGCAAACTCTCATGCCATGTATCCGAAATCCTATCCACAACATCCTCGACAGACGAGAGCAGACTTAAAGAGGTCGTCTGAAACCCCATTTCAGGATTTTCAGACGACCTCTTTCATCATCAAGAATGGTACAAAGCCATCTGCCTTTTAAAACGTAAACCCGGTTTCCAATTCATCATCGCCGACCAGTTCGACCAACAGCGCATACAACGGAGCAAGCTCGGTGTAGCGGCGGGAGGTGCGGCGCAGGTAGTTGAGGAAGCGCGGGATTTCGGGACGGTATTTGTCTTTGCCGTCGCGGTAGTACAGGCGGGCGAAGATGCCGGCGACTTTCAGATGGCGTTGTACGCCCATCCATTCAAACCAGCGGTAAAACTCGTCAAACGCTGCGGGTACGGGCAATCCGGCGGCGCGGGCTTTTTCCCAGTAACGGATAACCAAGTCCAAGACGAATTCTTCTTCCCATTCGATGAAGGCATCGCGCAGGAGGGAAACCAAGTCGTAGGAAATCGGGCCGTAGAGTGCGTCTTGGAAGTCGAGTACGCCGGGGCGGCCGGTTGTGAGCATGAGGTTGCGGACGATGAAGTCGCGGTGGACGTATACCTGCGGCTGGGCAAGCAGCGGCGGCAACAGGGTGTCTACGGTTTGCTGCCAAAGCTGGCGTTGTTTGAAGTTGAGTTCGCGTCCGAGTTCTTTGGCGACGAACCATTCGGGGAATAGGTTGATTTCGCGCAGCATGATGTCGCGGTCGTATTCGGGCAATTCGCCCGCGCGGCTGGCTTTTTGCAGCTCGACCAGTTCGTCTATGGCTTCAAGCAGCAGGACTTTGTGTGCATCCGTGCCTTGCTCTTGCTGCATGGCGGTCAGGAAAGTGGTGCTGCCCAAGTCGTTTAGCACCATAAATCCTTGTGCTTCGTCCACATGCAATACTTGGGGAACGTTAAGCATATTGAAAAGTTTTTGCACTTTTAGGTAAGGAGCGACGCTCATTTTATCGGGTGGCGCGTCCATGCAGATGACGGTCTTGCCGTCGGCAAACGTAGCGCGGAAGTAGCGTCGGAAGTCGGCATCGGCGGCGGCGAAGCTCAATTCGAAGTTTTGTTCGGGATAGACGGCGTGCAGCCAATTTTGTAATTCGGTTTGTCGTTGCATAGCGGTGTCGCGGATTTTCAGGTTAAAATAACCGCTATTCTAACTGGCAAACCGATTTAAGGGGCGATTTTGGCTCGTTTATTTTCACTCAAACCATTGGTTTTGGCGTTAAGCGTCGGCTTCGGCGCGGGAGGGGCATATGCGCAAAATGCATCTTTGCCGCAACCTGCCGATTACGAGCCGGTAAAGACCACCCCGCCTGCGGTTCAAAGCGTGGAGAACCATCGTCCGGTCGATCAAGACAAATTGTCCTTGGGCGATACCTGCCTGTTTTGCCAACATCAGGCTTCAGAAGCAAACAAGCAGCCTGAAATCAAACGCAGCGGCGAAGAAGCCCTGCCGCAGGATTACACACGCGTGATTGCGGATAGGGTTGCCGGACAATCTAAAGTCGCCGTCCGCGCTGAAGGCGATGTCATCATCGAGCGCAATCAGGAAGTGTTGAACGCCGATTGGGCAGATTACGACCAAACCAGCGATACCGTCAGGGCGGGCGACCGCTTTAAGCTGTATCAAGACGGTTCGACCGTCAGCGGCGATACTTTGGTGTACAACCTGAAAGACAATACCGGCTCGAGCGAATATGTCCGCGTCGATGCCGAAAAAGACGGCCGCCGCCTCCAAAGCGTCAGCGAAAAGGCGGAAATGAAAGGCAAAGGGCTGTACAAGCTCATCAATACCAAATTCAATACCTGCTCGCCCGGTGATGCGAGTTGGTACATCAAAGCGAAAAGCATCGAAACCGATCAGGAAACGGGTATAGGCGTGGCAAAAGACGCGTCGCTGGTGTTCGGCGGCGTTCCCGTGCTTTATACGCCTTGGGCGGATTTCCCGCTCAACGGTCATCGCAAGAGCGGCCTGTTGGTTCCGACCTTGGCAACCGGTTCGGACGGTTTGGAACTCGCCCTTCCTTATTACTTCAACCTCGCCCCCAATTTGGACGCCACTTTCCGCCCCGGCATCATCAGTTCCCGCGGCGTGCAGCTTGGCGGACAGGTTCGCTATCTCGAACCGAAATTTAACGGCGTCATCGACGGCGATTGGATGCCGCACGATAAAAAACGCCACGAAAACAACCGCTATCAAATCAAGTTTGACCACAACCACCAACTGACCGACAAACTCAGCGGCGGCATCAGCTTCAATCAGGTTTCAGACGACAATTACTACCGCGACTTCTACGGACGCGAAGACATTGCCAGCAACGTCAACCTCAACCGCCAACTGTGGCTGAACTACGGCGACAATATCTGGGGCGGCTCTTTTGACGGCGCGCTGAACGTACAGAAATACCAAACCCTTGCCAACCAAAACGGTTACAAAGACGAACCTTACGCCATCATGCCGCGCCTGACCGGACGTTGGCAGAAAACCATGGGCAAGGCGAATATCAACGTATTCAGCCAGTTCACCCGTTTCGTACACGACAGCAAACAAGACGGCAGCCGTACCGTGCTGTATCCCAGCGTCCGTTGGGATTTCAACAACCAATGGGGCTATATCCGTCCGAAAATCGGCGTACACGCGACTTATTACGACTTAGGCTCGTTCGGCAACCAATCCGGCCGCCGCGTCAGCCGCGTATTGCCGATATTCAACGTCGATACCGGCATGACCTTCGAGCGCAACGCCAATTTGTTCGGCAAAGCCTATCTGCAAACCCTCGAACCGCGCCTGTTCTACAACTACATTCCGACCAAGTCCCAAAACGACTTACCCAATTTCGACACCTCGGAAAACAGCTTTTCTTACAACCAGCTTTTCCGTGAAAATCTGTACGTCGGCAACGACCGCATCAACTCCGCCAACAGCCTGACCGCCGCCGCGCAAACCCGATTCCTTAATCCGAACAACGGTGCCGAGCTGTTCCGCGCCGGTATCGGACAGAAGTTTTATTTAAAAAACGACAACGTATTGCTAGACGGCAGCGTCGGCCGTTATGAACGCAGCCAATCCGACTGGGTCGGCTTCGCACACGGCAAACTGAGTGACAGCTTTCATGTAGGTTTCGATCTGCACTACAACAAAAATCAAAGCCGTGCCGAAAGCTACGCCGCGACCGTCCGCTACAATCCCGAGCCGGGCAAAGTATTGAGCGCGCGTTACAAATACGGTCGCAACGAACGCATTTATCTGCAATCCGACGGCAACTATTTCTACGACAAAATCCGCCAAGTCGATTTGGCGGCACAATGGCCTATCCGTAAAAACCTTTACGCCGTTGCACGTTACAACTACGAAATCCAAGCCAAGAAACCGCTTGAAATGCTGGTAGGAGCTGAATATAAAAGCAACTGCGGCTGCTGGAGCGCAAGCCTCGTCGGACAACGTTACGTGACCGGCGAAAACAGCCGCAAAAATGCCGTTTTCTTCAATCTCCAACTCAAAGACCTGAGCAATCTCGGCAACAACCCATTTGAAAAACTGCGCTTGGCCATTCCCGGCCACAGCAAAACCAACGAGGTAGTTACCCCATGAACGTCAAACCCCTGATTCTTGCCGCCGCACTCGGTCTGGCATTGAACGCACACGCAGCCCCTAAGGCCAAAACGGTGAAAAAATCCGTCAAACCCGTCGCTGTTCAGACGACCGATACCGAAACCCGTTCTGACGGCGTACGTCTGAGCGACGGCATTGCCGCCATCGCCGACAACGAAGTCATTACCCGTCGCCAACTGGCGCAGGCAGTCGAACGGGCGCGCCGAACCATCCCTAAAGGCACACAAATCGGCGATAACGAATTGCGCGAACAAGTTCTGGCGCAACTCATCAACCAATCCTTGATTGTCCAAGCGGGCAAACGAAAGAATATTCAAGCAGATAACGCAGAAATCGAGGCGGTCATTGCCGCCAATCCTTCACTGAAAAACCCGTCGGCCTCTATCCGCCGTGAAATTGCGGACAGCATCATCGCGGAAAAAGTGCGCCAACAGGCAGTCATGCAGCACAGCCGCGTCAGCGATGCCGAAGTTGCACGCGCCATCGAACAGGCGAAACAGCAAGGCATCGCCCTGCCCGAAGGCGAGCCGCTGCGCCAATACAATGCGCAACACATTCTGATTAAGAGCGACAACGAAAACGCTGCGGCTGGCGCGGAAAGCACCATCCGCAAAATCTACGCACAAGCCCGTAGCGGCGCAGACTTCGCCGGTTTGGCGCGCCAATATTCGCAAGACGGTAGCGCGAGCAGCGGCGGTAATTTGGGTTGGTTCGCCGACGGCATGATGGTTCCGCCGTTTGAAGAAGCCGTCCACAAACTCAAACCCGGCCAAGTCAGTCCACCCGTACGCACACAATTCGGCTGGCACATCATTAAGCTGAACGATGTCCGTGACGCCGGCACGCCCGAAGAGCGTCAACACAACGCCGTACGCCAATACATGTCCGGACAAAAAGCCCAACAAGCCACAGCAAACCTGCTGCGCGACCTGCACTCAGGCGCGTACGTCAATATCCGCTAAGATGTTGTTGAAAAAAGGTCGTCTGAAACTTTTCAGACGACCTTTTTTTGTTTGAGGACAACTTCCCTCTAACACATCAGCCTAATCGCAAATCGAATATCCATCGGGACAAAACGACGTAACCACGGGCAATTTATCGGATACCGCCATACCGTCCGCGCCGATTCCAAATACATCTTAACCAAAAATAAATATTCTTATCTCATTAAGACACTCCCTAAAACATCCGCTAATTCTCCTCTAACACTCCCCCTCTAGAATGATGTTCAGAAAAAAGAAAAACAAGTCTCCTCACATAACGATAGTCTGCTCACACTGACACGGACGGAACATCATTTTCCCCACCATCGTTTTCCCCTAAGGAGCGTATCATGAAACTGAATCTGCAAAAAACCACCGCTGCTGTTTTAGCCGTTTTGTTCAGCGCAGGCGTATTTGCCGCCAACAATGCCTACAATCCATTTGATTACAGTTACCAAAACCACAAATACGGCAAAAAATGGGGTAAACCCGCATCCGAAGCCGAAGGCGAAAGAGTGATGAAAAACGCTGCCTACCGTTCGGGCGTGTACTACACCAACGTAAACCGCATTCCTGCCAGAGCAGACCGTAACGGTGTGAAAACCGTACAGGTCAACGACGCATACACCCGTCAAAACCTCGGCCGCTATGCGTTCAACACCATCAAGAGTGGTGGCTCTGAAGTGTACTACGGCGAGTGGGTCGGTAAAGAATACGCCAAAGGCACCAACCGCGGCGTTTTCTACTCTGGCGACAAACGCGCCACCTCTATGCCGGTATCCGGTGTAGCCAACTACGCCGTCAAAGGTATCAACAATTACACCGGCAACAACCCGATGGTCGGTACTTTGCGCGCGGACTTCGGTCAACGCGTCTTGGCAGGTTCTATGAAAAACAACGCTGTACAGATGGACATCCATTCCCGCATCAAACCGTCCAGCGCATCGTTTGAAGGCTACGCCCGCGCCAACGGCCACTTCGGTAAAACCGAAGGCCACTTCTTCGGTCACAACGCAAGCGCGCTGGCCGGTGTTGCCAAATTTAAAACCGACCGCAACTTGGATACGGCATTCGGCGGTGTGAAACGCTAAAATCCCTAGTTAAGTAAAATGAGTTAAGTAAAATAAAGCCTGCACCCGCAGGCTTTTTTAAACACCAGCCCGCCAACCTTCTCAAGGTCGTCTGAAACCGCCGACCGGAAAGCCGACACCATGTACAAACCGTCTGCCTGCCTTATCCTGTTTCTCGCCGCCCCCGTCCTTGCCGCGCCCCGTTCTGACTTTTCAGACGACCGTACCGCGCAACGCCTGTGGCAGGATACCCGCCAAACCATGCAGGAACAGGAACAAAAAGTGCGCGAATACCGCCTCGACATTCCCGCCGAACACATCGGGCAGACAGCCGAAACCGATCCCGAAGCCGACCAAGGCGAAGCCCTGTTTAACGCCGTCAACCGCAGCGACTGGCAAACCGTGCGCCCGCTGCTTGAACGTTATACCCAGCAAACCGAATACGACCCCGACATCGCCCTATTCGCCCGCGCCTCGCTCGCCCGCGGCGAAGGCAGATGGAAAGATGCCAAACAAGACTACGAAACCCTGCTGCAACGCCACCCCGACTTCACGCGCGGACGGCTCGATTACGCCCGCCTGCTCTTTGAAGGTCGTCTGAACCGCGAAGCCACTTCCGAATTCATGCGCCTGCAAAACGAAGACCTGCCCGAAGCTGTCAAAGAAAACATCGGCCATTTCCGCGATTCCTTAAACCAACGCCAAAGCTGGCAGGGCAGCCTTTCCGTCGGCGCCGTCCACAACAGCAACATCAACGAAGCCAGCGGCAAAGTATGGTGTAAAACCGAAATCGACGGCGAATGCTGGGAAGAATTTTCAGGCGACCAGCCCATTTCCGCCAACGGCATCAAATACGAAGCCGCCGCTGTCCGCCGCTGGCAGATTAAAGGACATCACGGCATCGCCGCCCGCGCGCTCGGCTACGGCCGCTTCTACCGCGACCATAAAAACTTCAACGAACACACGCTCAACCTCAGCGCAGGCTATCAGTTTGAAAACCACCGCCACACCTTCGCCCTCGCCCCGCTCGTCGAATGGAACGGCAGCGGCGGCAAAACCCTCAACCGCGCCTACGGCGTGCGCAGCGAGTGGAACCTCGACAAAGGCAGCTGGACGTGGAACACCGAAGCCGAGTGGAAACACCTCTCCTATTCCGACAAAACCCGCCTGCTCGACGGCAGCCTCTTCTCCGTTTACAACACCTTGTCCTACTTCCCGCGCAACGACCTCATGCTCTACGGCGGCATAGACTGGCAGCAGCGCAAAGCCAAAGAACCCGTGGACAGCTACCGCCTCATCTCCGCACGGCTGGGCGCGGCGAAAATATTTGAAGCCGGCTTCGACGCCTCCGCCTCCGCCACCTTCGGCATCCGCAGCCACCGCGAAGAAAACGCCGTACTCGAACAACGCCGCCGCGACAAAGAACAAACCTACCGCCTCAGCATAGGCGCGGACCGCTGGAAATTCGCCGGCCTCAAGCCCGTCCTCAGCTACAAACACCGCCGCGTCAAAGGCAACACCGACTGGCTGTACAGCTACAAGCAAAACGAAGTCGGTTTGTCGCTGGTCAAATCGTTCTAACGCAGGACGCAGAAACGCAAAGGTCGTCTGAAATTCAGTTTTCAGACGACCTTTGCGCGTTTTGAATTATTCCCCGTCTTTAACCGGATGATCGGGCAAATACACATCAAATCGGGTGCTTTTGCCCGTGTATTGGTAGGCGGGTTTTTCGCCGTTGAGAAACTCGCCGAGGCGCGGGCGTTTGACGACGACGCGCTTTTTGGCGATGGCGCGGGCGGCGGCAAGCAACCCGGCTTCTTCTTGGGCGGCACCGACGACGCTGTGGAAATACGCCATTTCCTTTTTGACGGCGGCGGACTTTTGGCGTTCGGGGTACATGGGGTCGAGGTACACAATGTCGGGGCGCGATTGAGCGGCGAGTTCGCGCATCAATTCGACGGCGTTGCCATAATGGAAAGTCATGCGGCGGGCGATGTCTTGAATTTCAGGCGCTTGCAGCGCGCGTTCGAGGCCGTCGGCAAGCAGGCAGGCGACGGCGGGATGCTGCTCGAAAGTGTGGACGTTCAAACCGAGCGAGGCGAGGACGAAACTGTCGCGCCCGAGTCCGCCGGTGCCGTCCCAGACGGTCGGTTTGGTTGTGTGGTTGACCGCCTTGGCAATCAGCTCGCCGCCGCCTTTGGTGCGCCGGTATTGGGCTGCGCCGCCGCCGAAATCGACGCGGACACGCCCCTTCTCCCCCGCGCGGCACAAGCTGACGCCCTCCGCATCGGCAAGCAGGTATTCGCCGCTGTCGGGCAGGTCGGACAAAATCGGAAGCTGGAATTGCCGCGCCAAACGGCGGGCGTGTTCGGTGGCGGTGTCGGCGAGATAAATGGGCGTCATGGCGGTTGCGGGTCGGGGTTGTCTGAAAAAGGCGGATTATATAGTGGATTAAAATAAAAATGAGACAAGGC
>NZ_KV838074.1:37331-47376 GCF_001838645.1 Neisseria sp. HMSC70E02
ACGCCGTATCATTGCAATTTTAATCCACTATATCGGGAATCCGCTTGAAGCCGATATGGCTTCATCAATACGGATTTTATCCGTTCTCGGGACAAAGGTCGTCTGAAAATCGGATTTTGAGTTTTCAGACGACCTTTGCCGTTCTTTACGCGCTGAATTTCTGTCCGCGTTCCATATCCTGCCTTGCAGGTAAAGGAGAACGGTCAATGCGGCGCGGATAGAGGTTTTGGCTATATCCAAAGCATCAGGAGTTATTTAGCCTGCGTCAGCCCGTTTGTTAAAATCCGTCATTCTGCCGTTTGATTGAACGGCATTTTCCAATAGAAACAAACAATAACCATGACCCACACACAGCAAAAATCCCCCAACCTTTGGCTGGTAATCGCCGCTGCCGCCGCCATCCTACTGATTACCATCGGTATGCGTATGACTATGGGGCTGTTTGTCCGTCCCGTCGTCGACTCTACCGAGCTGAGTATCCAAGAGTTCAGCCTGATTATTGCCGTTTTCCAGTTGATGTGGGGCGTGTCCCAGCCGCTTTCCGGCGCGCTTGCCGACCGCTTCGGCGCGTTTAAGGTGTTGGGCGGCGGCGCGTTGCTGTTGGTCTGTGCCTGCCTGATGGTGCCGCAAATGCCGACTTATTGGGGGCTGATGCTGGCAATCGGGCTGCTTTTTGCATTCGGAACGGGGGCGGGCGGTTTCTCCATCATTATGGGGCAGGTCGCGGCGAAAGTGCCGCCGCACAAACGCGGTTTGGCTTCGGGGCTGGTCAACGCGGGCGGTTCGGCGGGGCAGTTTCTGTTTGCGCCGCTGGTGCAGGGTTTGCTGGTGTTGCCCGCCGTCGGCTGGACGGGGACGTTTTATGTTTGGGGCGGGATTGCGCTTTTAATCCTGCCGATTTCGTGGTGGCTGGCGGGCGGCAAAAACGCTGTCGCCACGCACCACACGTCGTCTGAAAACGGGCAATCGCTGGGGCAGGCAGTCAAAGCGGCGTTTAAAGACCGCAGCTACATCCTGCTGCACTTGGGCTTTTTTACCTGCGGTTTCCACATCGCGTTTTTAGTGACCCACCTGCCCAACGAAATCGCGCTCTGCGGCTTGCCTGCTTCGGTCGCTTCGACTTCGATTGCGATTATCGGCTTGGCGAACATTGCGGGCTGCATTTTTTCGGGCTGGTGTACGGGGCGGTTTTTGGGCAAATACGTTTTGTTCGGACTCTACGCCTCGCGCGTGACGATGGTGCTGATATACCTTGCCGCACCGAGAACCGACGTCAATTTCTACATTTTCGCCGCCGCGCTGGGCTTCACTTGGCTCGCCACCGTCGCCCCGACCGCTGCGATTACGGGCAAGCTGTTCGGCACGCGCTATCTGGCGACGCTGTTCGGGCTGACGATGTTGAGCCACCAAATCGGCGGCTTTTTAGGCTCGTATATCGGCGGCATCGTGATTTACCGGTTTAACGATTACGGCTGGATGTGGTATGCCGACGCGGTGTTGGCGGGGACGGCGGCTTTGCTGAACCTGCCGATACGCGAAAAGAAAGCGGCGTAAACCGCTGCGACGCAACCAAGACAGGTCGTCTGAAAATCGGATTTCGGGTTTTCAGACGACCTTTTTCCGCCGTTACATCAAGTCAGCTCAAAAGAGGCGTGGGCGAAGCGGCAAAATCGGCTAGAATAGGCTCGGGAAACCGGAGGTTCGGCGACAGGCAGCTTGAAACCGTCAACCGCCTACATTCCGCCCCGCCGCGCACCGTCCGCCACCCCGTCCGTACCGTTTTCGAGTGGAATACATGAATCGTTGGTTTTACACGCAATTATGGCGCATCGCGCCGCCGCTTATCCGCCACTATCTCAAAAAGCGCGCCGTCAAATCGCCTGCCTACCTCTACCATTGGGGCGAGCGTTTCGGCGAACCGTTTGACCGACCTGTGCAGCATCCGATTTGGGTGCATGCCGTATCGGTCGGCGAAACCCGCGCCGCGCAGCCCTTGGTGGAAGCGCTGCGCCGCCATTTCCCCGACGCGCCGCTGCTCATGACCCAAATGACGCCGACCGGACGCGCCGCCGCGAAAGAACTGTTCCCCGACGCGCAATGCCGTTACCTGCCTTACGACAAACCCGAATGGGTCGCCCAATTCCTGAAGGAACACCGCCCACTGTTCGGCGTGCTGATGGAAACGGAAATCTGGCCCAACCTCATGCACGCCTGCGCCGACGCGCACGTCCCCTTGTTTCTCGCCAACGCCCGCCTGTCTGAAAAATCGCAGCGCGGCTATTTGAAAATCCGCAACCTGTTCGAGCCTGCGCTGCAAACCTTAAGCGGCTGTTTCGCGCAAACCGCCGAAGACGCGGAGCGGCTGCACTTGATCGGCGCGTCCAACGTCCATGTCTGCGGCAACACCAAATACGATATTTCCCCGCCCGAACGGATGCGCGCGCTGGCGGCGGCCTTCCGCGAACGCATAGGCACGCGCCCCGTCGCCGTCTGCGCCAGCACCCGCTTTTACAAAGAGCAAGACGAAGCGGCGCTCTTGCTCGAAGCATGGAAAAAATATACCGGCGATGCCTTGCTGGTCGTCGTTCCGCGCCATCCGGAGCGTTTTCAGACGACCTTTGAAACGGCGCAGGCATTGGGTTATACCGTTCAAAAACGCAGCGACAACCTGCCGGTTTCCCGGCAAACCCAAGTCTGGGTGGGCGACAGCATGGGCGAACTCTTTGCCTACTACCTCAGTTCGGATGTCGCCTTTGTCGGAGGCAGCCTCGTGGACAGCGGCTGTCAAAACATCATCGAGCCGATAGCCTGCGGCATTCCGACCGTGTTCGGCTTTTCCACCTACAACTTTGCCGCCGCCTGCCGCAGCGCGCTGGAAGCCCAAGCGGCGGTGCAGGTGCAGAATGCGGACGAATGGCGCACCTTCGTGGCAGCCTGTTTGGAAAATCCGAGCGAGCGCAGCCATTTCGCCCAACAGGCGGCACGCTTTGTCGCCGGCCATCAAGGCGCCAGCCGTCGGATGGCGGACGAAATCGCCGCGTCTGTGCGCCATCTGACGCGCAAAGAGGCGTAAGGGCAAACCTGCCTTCCCCAAACGAAAGGTCGTCTGAAAACCCAAATTTAGGTTTTCAGACGACCTTTTTGTCTTGTGGACGGATTGCCGCGAATCAAGCGGCGTCGCCCGCACTGCCCTGACGGCAAGCCATTCCGCCTTATAGTGGATTAAAATTGCAATGATACGGCGTTGCCAACGCCCTTATGTACTACCCGTACACGGCGGGCGTTGCCGCCTTGTCTCATTTTTATTTTAATCCACTATATTTCGCCATTTCCGCGAACACTTGATGCGCGGTGGCAATGGTTTCGTCAATCAGTTCGGGCGTGTGCGCGGCGGAGACGAAGCCTGCTTCGTAGGCGGACGGGCCGAAGGCGGTGTTGCGGTCGAGCATGCCGTGGAAGAAGCGTTTGAAGGCGTCGATATTGGAACGCGCCATGTCGCCGTAGTTTTGCGGGGCATGGGCGGCGAAATACAGGCCGAACATACCGCCCACGCTGTCGGCGGTGAACTCGATGCCGTGCGCTTTGGCGGCGGCGGCAAGCCCGTCGGCGAGGCGGCGGGTCAAGGCGGTCAGGTTTTCGTAGAAGCCTTCGCGCTGGATGATTTCGAGCGTTTTCAAGCCGGCGGCGACGGCAATCGGGTTGCCCGACAAAGTGCCTGCCTGATACACGCCGCCCAGCGGGGAAATGCATTCCATGATGTCTTTGCGTCCGCCGAACGCGGCAAGCGGCATACCGCCGCCGATGACTTTGCCCATCGTGGTCAGGTCGGGCGTGATGCCGTGCAGCGACTGCGCGCCGCCGAGCGCGACGCGGAAGCCGGTCATCACTTCGTCGTAAATCAACACGGCGCCGTGTTTTTTGGTCAATTCGCGCAAGGCTTTGACGAAAGCTTCGGTCGGGCGGACCAGGTTCATATTGCCGACGAAGGGTTCGAGGATGACGCAGGCGATTTCGTCGCCGTTGCGGGCGAACGCTTCTTCGAGTTGGGCGGTGTTGTTGTATTCGAGGACTAAGGTGTGTTTGGTGAAGTCGGCAGGAACGCCTGCGGAAGACGGGTTGCCGAAAGTGAGCAGACCGCTGCCGGCTTTGACGAGCAGGCTGTCGGAATGGCCGTGGTAGCAGCCTTCAAATTTGATGATTTTGTCGCGTCCGGTAAAGCCGCGTGCGAGGCGGATGGCGGTCATGGTCGCTTCGGTGCCGGAGCTGACGAGGCGCAGCCGTTCGACGGACGGCATGATTTTGGCGATTTCTTCGGCGATGACGATTTCGCCTTCGGTGGGCGCGCCGAACGACAAACCGCCCAACGCGGCTTCGCGCACGGCCTCGATGACTTCGGGGTGCGCGTGTCCGACAATCGCAGGCCCCCACGAACCGACGTAATCGGTGTAGCGCGTGCCGTTTTCGTCCCAAACATACGCGCCTTCGGCTTTTTTGATGAAGCGCGGCACGCCGCCGACGCTGCCGAATGCGCGGACGGGGGAATTCACGCCGCCGGGGATGATGGCTTTGGCGCGGTCAAACAGGATTTCGTTACGGTTCATAGCGGGTTCTTTCTGAGGTCGTCTGAAAAATAAGCGGTATTTTATCATCAGATTGCCCGCGCCAGCCGTTTCAGACGACCCCGAAAGCCCAAACCGCCACGGCGCAACGCCGTATCTGAAAATGAAAATTGTTCTGTAAAAACAATCACTCTGTTCATATTTGAAGCGTTTGTGCTATAATCCGCACCCATTTATACCATAAAGAAAACATCATGTTACGCGGATTCATTTTAATGCTTACCCTTTTGGTTTCCACCGTCTCCTACGCCGCCCAGCGCAAGCTGCCGAGCGATATGGACGCGGCGGTTTTGAAACAGGTCGAACTGCCTTATCTGAAAGTGAGCCGTGGCGGCTTCTCATGGACGCGCCTCTTGACGCTGGGCCTCGCCGACGGCAATTCCGCCAAGCTGCAGATTACCCGTTTCACCAAAATCCACGACGAAAACGACCGCTTCATCCCGATGGGGCGGCTGGCAAGTAAAACCGGCAAAACCATCGCCTTCAAACACAACGACACCAACGCCCTCGTGCGCGAAGTATGGGTTTTGACCGACGACGAAGCCTCCCGTTTTACCGCGCAAAAAGAAGTCCGCGACGAGACTAAGCAAGACGCGCAATAAGCCGCGGCCTGCCCGTTTCAGACGACCCAAGCACACACCGCGTGGTTGGCTGTTGCAGCCGCAGCAGCGCAACCGCGCATTTTTGCGCCCTGACGAATCAGTGTTTCAGACGACCTACCCACGCTCTCCCCAAGGTCGTCTGAAACCGAGATTTCCATAACAATCAGCCCCGCAATTACGGGCTACCTGAGAAAGACACAAACCATGAAAAAAGTATTTATCCGCACCTTCGGCTGCCAAATGAACGAATACGACAGCGAAAAAATGCTTGCTGTACTCGCCGAAGAAAACGGCGGCATCGAACAAGTGACCGAAGCCGACGAAGCCGACATCATCCTCTTCAACACCTGCTCCGTGCGCGAAAAAGCGCAGGAAAAAGTGTTCTCCGACTTAGGCCGCGTACGCCCGCTCAAAGAAAAAAATCCCGACCTCATCATCGGCGTTGCCGGCTGCGTCGCCTCCCAAGAAGGCGAAAACATCATCAAACGCGCGCCTTATGTGGACGTCGTCTTCGGCCCGCAAACGCTGCACCGCCTGCCCAAAATGATTGTGGATAAAGAAACCAGCGGCCTGTCGCAAGTCGATATTTCCTTCCCCGAAATCGAAAAATTCGACCACCTGCCGCCCGCCCGCGTCGAAGGCGGCGCAGCATTCGTATCCATCATGGAAGGCTGTTCCAAATACTGCTCGTTCTGCGTCGTCCCCTACACCCGCGGCGAAGAGTTCTCCCGCCCGCTGAACGACGTTTTGACCGAAATCGCCAACCTCGCCCAGCAAGGCGTTAAAGAAATCAACCTCTTGGGACAAAACGTCAACGCCTATCGCGGCGAAATGGAAGACGGCGAAATCTGCGATTTTGCCACCCTGCTGCGCATCGTCCACGAAATCCCCGGCATCGAGCGTATGCGCTTCACCACCAGCCACCCGCGCGAGTTTACCGACTCGATTATCGAGTGCTACCGCGACCTGCCCAAGCTGGTGTCGCACCTGCACCTGCCGATTCAGAGCGGTTCCGACCGCGTATTGAGCGCGATGAAGCGCGGTTACACCGCCTTGGAATACAAATCCATCATTCGCAAACTGCGCGCCATCCGCCCCGACTTGTGTCTAAGCAGCGACTTCATCGTCGGTTTCCCCGGCGAAACCGAGCGCGAGTTCGAGCAAACCCTGAAGCTGGTGAAAGACATCGCCTTCGATTTGAGCTTCGTCTTCATTTACAGCCCGCGCCCCGGCACCCCTGCCGCCAACCTGCCGGACGATACCCCGCACGCCGAAAAAGTGCGCCGCCTCGAAGCCCTGAACGAAGTCATCGAAGCCGAAACCGCCCGCATCAACCAAACCATGATCGGCACCGTACAACGCTGTCTGGTCGAAGGCATCTCCAAAAAAGACCCCGACCAGCTCCAAGCCCGTACCGCCAACAACCGCGTGGTCAACTTCACCGGCACGCCCGATATGATCAACCAAATGATCGATTTGGAAATCACCGAAGCCTACACCTTCTCCCTGCGCGGCAAACCGGTCGAAGCGTAAAGCCGTTCCGCCATAGCAAAGGTCGTCTGAAAACCTGTATCTTGGTTTTCAGACGACCTTTTCATATTTTGGGCAAGTTCAGAAAGACTTAGTGTTTAAAAACGTACTTTAATTGACTTGTTCCACCAAAAAATCCACAAATGCCCGGATTTTCGGGCTGACGGCATTGTCGCCGTAATAGACGGCGTAAAACGGTTTGGCTTCGTTCAAGGCGCGGTCGGGCAGGAGTTCGTGCAGGTGTCCCGCTGCGATATCGGCGGCGACGGTGAAATCCGACAGGCAGGCGATGCCGTTGCCTTCCAGACACAGGCGGCGGATGGTTTCGCCGCTGTTGGCGGACAATTGCGGCACGGCGGCGTAGGGCGTGTGGCCGGTGTCGGCAAACGGCCAGTTGTTCAGGGTTTTGGGCTCGGAGAAGCCGATGAGGGTGTGCTGCGACAGGTCGGCGACGGTTTGGGGCGTACCGTGACTGGCGAGATAATCGGGCGCGGCAACGAGTTTCAGACGACTGTCAAACAGATGGCGGGCGCGCAGGGCGGAGTCGTGCAGGCTGCCTGCGCGGATGGCGATGTCCACGCGCCGCTCGATGAGGTCGATGTAGCCTTCGGACGAAGTGAGCAGCAACGACACCTGCGGATAGCGTTCGCAGAACGGGCGTACCAGCGGGGCGACGAGGTGCAGCAGCGTGGGCGTGGCGGAATCCACCCGAAGCACGCCCTGCGGCGCGCCGCCTGCGGAGAGGATTTCGGCCTCGGCGGCCTCGATGTCGTGCAGTATCTGCCGCGCGCGCTCGAAAAAGCGGCAGCCTTCTTCGGTGAGCCGCAGTTGGCGCGTGGTGCGGTTGAGCAGGTTGGCGGAGAGTTTGTCTTCCAGCCGCTTCACGGTGCGGCTGACGGCGGAGTTGGCCAGCCCGAGCCGTTCTGCCGCGCGGCTGAAACTGCCGCTTTCCACCACCTGCACGAACACGGCCAGTTCGTCTGAATGGGTTTTCATTGTTGCTTTTCCTAGAAAAGTGTTTTGCAATTATTGCTGTTTTCATTATAAAGCATCGGGGTACAATAATGCTTTTTCAACGCAAATATTTGAGGGACCAACATGAATATTCTGTTAATTGACGGCGGCCAACATTTCGGCCATTCCGCCGGCCGCCTGAACCACACATTGCACCAAACCGCGCGCGACACGCTGACCGCACTCGGCCATGCGGTGAAGGAAACCGTGATTGAAGCAGGCTACGACAAAGATGCCGAGGTGGAAAAATGGCTGTGGATGGACGCGGTCATCTGGCAGATGCCCGGCTGGTGGATGGGCGAGCCGTGGACGGTGAAAAAATATATCGATGAAGTGTTTACCGCAGGCGTGGGCGAAAACAAGCTGGTGGCCAACGACGGCCGCCACCGTGCAAACCCGACGGAAGGCTACGGCACGGGCGGCTTGCTGCATGGCAAAAAACACATGATTTCATCCACTTGGAACGCGCCGATTGAAGCGTTTACCCGCGAAGGCGATTTCTTTGAGGGCGCGGGCGTGGACGGCGTGTACCTGCATTTCCACAAGGCCAACGAGTTCCTCGGCACCACGCGCCTGCCCTCGTTCATCTGCAACGATGTGATCAAGAATCCGCAGGTGGAGCGGTATTTGGCGGATTATCGGGCGCATTTGGAGAAGGTGTTCGGTAAAGCATAGTTGAGATGGCCGGCCTGATTGCCGATACGGTATCTGCTATCCGCCGTATCGATGTAGGTAGGCTGGCTATACGCAGAGTATAGTGGATTAACTTTAAACCAGTACGGCGTTACCTCTCCTTACCGTACTACCTGTACTGTCTGCGGCTTCGTCGCCTTGTCCTGATTTATGTTAATTCCACTATAATTGATATTCGTGTACGCCAAATAAATCAAAGGTCGTCTGAAAACCCGTATCGTGGTTTTCAGACGACCTTTTTGTATCGTGTCGGCATCAACAGTCGGCTCACCGAATCCCGCCTGTCTTTTAGCAATTTCACGATACCGCGTATTGACAGCCCCATAGGGGTCGTCTGAAAATCAGTTTTCGCGCTTTCAGACGACCTTTTTACGTTTAACAACCCGTCCGAAGCCGCCCCATATCCCCAGCGAGAAAAACCATGTCCCTGCAAAACCTCTCCAACATCCGCACCCTCGTCGTCAAAGTCGGCTCCAGCCTCGTTACCGCCGGCGGTAAAGGCATAGACCAAGCCGCACTTGACCGCTGGGCGGCGCAAATCGCCGAACTGGGCAAACAAGGCGTGCAAACCGTCCTCGTTTCCAGCGGCGCCATCGCCGAAGGCATCAAACGGCTGGGCTGGAGCAAACGCCCCACCGCCATCAACGAACTGCAAGCCGCCGCCGCCGTCGGGCAAACCGGCATCGCCCAAGCCTACGAAGCCGCGTTCGCACCGCACGGCATCCGCACCGCCCAAATCCTGCTCACCCACGACGACCTGAGCAACCGTACCCGCTACCTCAACGCCCGCAGCACCCTGCAAACCCTGTTGTCCAAAGGCATCGTCCCCGTCATCAACGAAAACGACACCGTGACCACCGACGAAATCAAGCTCGGCGACAACGACACCCTCGGCGCGCTCGTAACCAACCTCATCGAAGCCGACGCACTCGTCCTTCTGACCGACCAAAAAGGTCTGTACGACAGCGACCCGCGCAAAAATCCGCAAGCCAAACTGATTCCGACCATCGCAGCCGACCATCCCGACCTTGAAAGCATGGCGGGCGGCGCAGGCAGCAGCGTCGGCACCGGCGGCATGTACACCAAAGTAACCGCCGCCAAACGCGCCGCACTCAGCGGAGCCGCCACCGTCGTCGCATGGGGTGGCGAACCCGACATCCTCGTCCGCCTCAAACAAGGCGAAAGCATAGGCACACTCTTCACCAGCGCGCACAGCCGCGTCGCCGCCCGCAAACAATGGCTGCTCGGACACGTCCAAACCGCTGGCAGCCTGACCGTCGACAGTGGCGCGGTAAAAGCCCTGACCGAACAACACGCCAGCCTGCTGCCCGTCGGCTGTATCCGCGCGGACGGACATTTCCACCGCGGCGAACTCGTCGCCATCCTCGATACCGACGGCAAAGAAATCGCCCGCGGCCTCACCAATTACAGTAGCGGCGAAACCGCCAAAATCCTGCAAACCCCGTCCGAGCACATCGCCGAAAAATTAGGCTACGCCCACGAAGACGAACTCATACACCGCGACAATATGGCGTCGCATTGGTAAAAAAGGTCGCCTGAAACCTTATAGTGGATTAACAAAAATCA